>CAYPHN010000238.1:0-5578 GCA_964410265.1 uncultured Flavobacteriaceae bacterium
AATGGCTCATACTTCGTCACTTTACAAAAAAACAAAAACTACAAGAAAAAGGCATAAAATGCCTTTCGCTTATTTTTATTGATAAAGTTGCTAATTACGTGAGTGATGAACCGATAATCAAAAACCTTTTTATTAAAAAATACAAAGAAATTTATCCTGAATTTCACGACAATAAAGAACCAACAGCAGAGCATATTGAAATGATTCAAGGTTCATATTTTGCAAAAACCACCAAAAACGAGTTTACAGATAATGAAAATTCAATGCGGAAAAACAAAGATGTTTTTAATGCCATTTTAAAAGACAAACAAGGTTTGTTAAGTTTTGGTGATTCCATTTCCAATAAAATTGAGTTCATCTTTTCACACTCGGCTTTGGGCGTTGGTTGGGATAATCCTAACATCTTTAACATTGCTACATTGAGCAATTCTTTTTCTGAAATTAAAAAACGACAAGAAATTGGTAGAGGATTAAGAATTTGTGTAAATACAGACGGACAACGAGTTTATGACAAACTAAATGTAGATGATGATGAACGAATTAACCAACTGACCGTAATTCCGAACGAAACCTACGAAACTTTTGTAACGCAATATCAAGAGGAAATAAAAGAAGTTTACGGCAGTCCAGATGCAGGTGCAGGAATGACCCACACACACAAAGGAGAAAAACAAAATGAAGTTCATTTTAAACGTAGCGAAAATGACATTATAAATAAAGCTTTTAAACGCTTTTGGAATGCTTTAGCTAAGAAAACTAACTATACCGTAGGATTTGATGAAACATCATTAATAGAAAGAAGCCAAAAGGCTTTAAGGACTATTGAAATTGCTGATTATGTAGCAGAAGTGAGTAGCCGCACCATTGGAGCTATTACAGAAGATGGTATTGAAGATGAATTTGGAGGTAAAGAAAATTATAAGCTAAAAGCTCATTTTTCGGCATTGGACTTAGTGGAAGAAATAAGCGAAAATACAGGATTAAGCTATAACACAACTATTGAAATAATAGGAGAAACAAATCACGAAAATTTCGCTAAAAATCCACCTCAATTTATTCATCAAGCATCCGCTTTAATTAAAAACATTGAACTGGAGGAAATGATAAGAGGTTTGGATTATCATTTAATAGACGAAACTTTTCCTTTTGAATTTAACGATTTTGTAAAACAAGTAAATGACTCAGACTATCGAGATACACCAAATAGAGGCTTTTATAACAGAATGCTTACTGATAGTAATATCGAAAGAAGATTTGCATTGGGTGCCGATTTAGATGATGAAATTATTTGTTTTATGAAACTCCCTTCTTACTACAAAATTCCAACTCCTATTGGAAACTACAATCCCGATTTTGGTATGGTAATGAAACGTAAAAGTTTGAGAGATGGAAAGGAAAGTGAGTTCTACTTTGTAATTGAAACCAAAGGAACAAACGATATCAACGACAAAAAAGCTCTAAAAGAAAGTGAGGTTTATAAAATTGAATGTGCCTTAAAGCATTTTGCCACATTAGGAGTAGAAGTACAATACAAAGCACCTGTTAAAGATTACCAATATTTTAAAACAGAAGCTACAAAAGACATTAACGCATTAATTGAAAAAGCATAATGAGCAACGATAAACAAAATACTGAAAACCCAATGGACAATGTACAATCACACGATTGGAACAAAGAAAGATTGGAGCAATTAAAACAGTTGATGCCTGACCTTTTTACAAATGATGGCAAGCTGAATATTAGCGAACTCAAAAAAGTAGTTGACCCTAAAAGTGTAAATGAAACCGAACGTTATGAATTTAGATGGTTTGGTAAAAGCAATGCCAAAAGAGAAGCCTTTACGCCTACTGATGCTACGCTTATTTATGATGAAGCAAGAAGTGTAAACCCTACCGAAAGCGAAAACCTGATTATTGAAGGTGAAAATTTAGCGGTATTGAAATTACTAAGCAATAGCTATCGTGAGCAAGTAAAGTGTATTTACATTGACCCACCTTACAATACAGGAAATGATTTTGTGTATTCCGATAAATTTAACCAAGACAAAAAGGAATATTGGGAAGATTCAGAAGTAACCGAAAACGGTTATAAAATTGACACCAACACCGAAACTGATGGACGTTTTCATAGTAATTGGCTGAATATGATGTACAGTCGATTATTAATTGCAAGACAACTTTTAAAAGAAGATGGTGTAATATTTATTTCTATTGATGATAATGAAGTACATCATTTAAGAAAATTATGTGATGACGTTTTTGGGGAAGATAATTTCAGAGGAACTGTAATTAGGGCAACAGGAACTCGAATGGGTAGCGGAAACAAAGAAATGTCAAGTGAAGTTGATTATTCAATAGTCTATTCTAAAAGCGAATTGTTTCAATTTTCTGCTATTGAAATGAATGATGACGATTTGAAAATTTACGATTTAGAAGATGATAAGGGTAAATATTTATTACGTTCTCTGAGGAGAACAGGAGGAGAAAACCGAAGAGAAGATAGACCATCAATGTTTTTTGGTGTTGAATCTCCAGATGGAACGGAAATATTTCCACTTGCTCCTGCGGGTTGGGAAAGTCGTTGGATTTGTGGAAAAGATACGTATCAAGAACTGGTTAAAGAAAATATGATTGTTTGGAAAAAAGTAAACAAGAATGGTGAAGAAAAGTGGCAGGTTTATCAAAAACACTATCTTGGTGAAGCCGTCAAGTACGCTTCCAATCTGTGGGATGAAATAGAAGGAAATAAAAAAGCAACACGTGAGTTAAACGATTTATTTGATGGAATGAAATACTTCGACCATCCTAAACCTGTTGAACTAATAACAAGGATAGCTGAAATTTCCAACCTTAAAAATAATGACATTATCCTTGACTTCTTTGGTGGTTCAGGAACAACAGGGCAAGCAGTAACCGAACTCAATCAAGAAGATAGCAAAAACAGAAAATATATTTTAGTACAGTTACCAGAACAAACTGATGAAAAAAGTGAAGCCTACAAAGCAGGCTACAAAAAAATAAGCGACATCACTATTGAACGAAACAAACGAGTTGTCGAAAAAATAATTAAAGAAAAGAAACTGGCTAAGCCAGACTTATTTAAAAAAGAAGAAAGTGAGCAAGAACAATTAAAAGGTTTAGGATTTAAAGTTTTCAAACTGCAAAAATCTAACTTCCCAAGAGTAGAATTTGCTCCAGACCCTGAGAAATCAGAAGAAGAAAATATTGAGTTGCTTAAAAAATACATTAAAGACAAAGAAGCACAATTGGTTTCTGCTTTCAATAAAGATGAATTGATAACCGAAATACTAATCAAAAATGGTTTCAAACTCAATTACACCTTAACCAAACAAGAAGAATTCAAGAAAAATGAGATTCTATTTGCAACAGATGGAGACAAAGAAACGCTAATCTGTTTAGATGTAATTATTGCAGATGAAACAGTAGAGCATTTTAAAACAAATACCGACCAAAAACTAATAGTTCTCGAACGTGCCTTAGACACCACAAAAAAATGGAATCTAAAACACGCTATGGGCGATAAGTTTAATGCTTTTTAGATATGAGAATACCATTAAACGAGTTTGAGCAACTCATTGATGAAAAAATATTAAAAAGAGGACTATCTTATTTTAAAGGCGGTGCAATAAGCGATTTTTCGGAAATTTCAAATGGAGAATATGAAGCCATTGTTTCTGGCACGGAAGAATACACAGTTCAGTTAGAAATTAGCAACAATACAATAACTGAACACAATTGCGATTGTCCTTATGATATGGGACCAGTTTGCAAACACGTTGTTGCGGTTATTTTTCATTTACAACAAGATGAATTAGAATTAAATCAACCTAATTTTACTATTCCAAAAAAGAAAAAAACTAAATCAATTTCTCAACAAGTAAAAGAATTACTAAAGGCAATTCCGCATAACGAATTGATAGAATTTGTTCAGGAAAATAGTAAAAAAGACAAAAAATTCAGGAACTACTTTTTAGCATCATTTGGACATTTGAGCCAAAACCAATCGAAAGAATTTTATCAAAAACAAATTCATTCCATTTTGCAATCAGCGGCAGGAAGAGACGGTTGGATTGGTTGGTCGGATATGAAATATGTTGTGAACACCACCGAATCATTTTTAGAAAATGCTGAAAAATATTTAGCCAATAATAATTTTGAAAATGTATTTTTCATAAGTACTGCTCTATTGGAAGAAATGACAGAAGCGTTTCAATATGGAGACGATAGCAACGGTGATTTAGGTTATTTTATTGAATCGGCAATGGAGTTACTTTCAAAACTGACTCAAGAGAAACTTCCTAAAATATTGAAAGAAGAAATATTTGAATACTGCATTTCTTCTTTTAATCGAAGATTATTTGAAGGTTGGGATTGGCATTTAGGAATATTACATCTTGCTTGTGAGTTAATTGAAAAAGAAAGTGATGCTGATATAATACTTAGCTGTTTGGACACCATTAACGGAGAATATGAACGAGAGCGAGCCCAATCCTTTAAACTGGATTTATTGAGAAAGTTTAAAAGTGAAAAAGAAGTAGAAAAGTATATCAATAAGCACATTTCAAATTCATCAATCAGAACAAAAGAGATTGAAAAAGCATTTAAAAACAAAGACTTTGAAAGAGTAATAAGCCTTTCAAAAGACGGAATTAAATGTGATGAAAAAGATAAACCAGGTTTGGCAAAAAATTGGTACGATTGGTTATTAAAAATTGCTTTAGTTCAAAATGATACAATTAAAATAATTGAATATGCACGATTTCGATTAATCAATAGTTTTGGTGGGACGCAAGATTATTATCAAATATTAAAGGAGAATATTGAGAATAAAAATTGGCATCCATTTTTAGAAGAAATAATAAAAGAAATTACCCCTAAACAGAGATGGACTTACACAGAGTTAATTCGGAAAATTTACATAAAAGAGGAATGGTGGGATAGGTTATTTCTTATGCTCAAACAAAACCTATCTATGGAGAATATCCAGCAGAATGAACAGTATTTAGTAAAAGACTATTCTTCTGAATTGATTGAACTGTATAGTGAAAGAATTATAAATTACGTTGAAAAATATATTGGGCGAAACCATTACCAAACTGCCTGTAAATATTTGCGGAGAATGAAAAAATTGGGAGGAAATGACAAAGTCAATGAATTGATAGAATTGTTTAAAAAGCAATACCCACAACGTAAAGCTTTAATGGACGAGTTAAGCCGTGTATAAATGCCAACACATAAAGCCATACACATTGCCAAGTCGCTCGAAAAGCCAACCGCACAAGCCAAAACTTGTCAAAGAGTATGCCTTTGCCAACGCTATCAGTAGAACGGGAAATAAAGCCCAGACAGCTAACAAAGTGTATAAATCATTGGGCAATAAGTGGTTAAATGAAAATTATAGATATAAATAAACATTACGGTAAACTGAAAATGAAGTGCTTCGAAATGCCCAACGCTTCATACACAAATCGTTAGCTTTAATGCGAAAAATCCTCAAAAATAACAACATTTTAGTTCTTTAAAATTAGATTCTCTCCTACTTGTCGAGAAAATATTGC
>CAYPHN010000239.1:0-5574 GCA_964410265.1 uncultured Flavobacteriaceae bacterium
AAATCACTTCTATTTATCATATAAATTTTTAATAATATTATGTTAGCCATATTAAAAAAAGAATTGAATTTATTTTTTGCATCACCAATTGGATATTTGGTCATTGCGATTTTTTTGCTATTTAACGGTTTGTTTTTATGGGTTTTCAAAGGTGATTTTAATATATTAAATGCAGGTTTTGCCGATTTGAATAGCTTCTTTTTTATTACGCCTTGGTTTTTTATTTTCTTAATACCGGCCATTACCATGCGAACTTTTACTGATGAAATTAAATTAGGAACTATAGAAATATTAAAAACCAAACCTGTTACCAGTTGGCAAATAATTATGGGTAAATTTTTAAGCGTTTTTATTTTGATAATTATAACCCTAATACCCACATTAACTTATGTTTATACTATATTTAAATTGGGCAACCCAATTGGTAATATAGATTTTGGAAGCACGCTTGGTTCCTATTTTGGACTATTATTTATTGCCAGTAGTTTCTCATCTATAGGTCTCTTTACTTCAACTTTATCAAACAATCAAATAGTTGCTTTTATCATAGGTGTTGTTTTATCTTTTTTTATGTTTTATGGCTTTCAAGCTATTGCTGAATTAGATATCGTAAAAAATATGAGTATAGAGAATTTGGGTTTACAAGAACATTTTAATAGTATTAGCAGAGGAGTTATTGACACAAAAGACATACTCTATTTTATTAGTGTTACTTTTTTCTTTTTATTTCTAACCAAATTAAATTTTGACAAGCTGTAATAAAAATGAACAATAAATTATATATAAAAATACCCCTGGTTCTTTTGGCATTATTTGTATTGAACTTTTTAGGTAATAAATTTTACAAAAGGTTCGATTTAACACAAGATCAGCGCTATACGCTCTCTAAAGAAACTATAGATATTGTAAAAAGTATTAAGCAACCGATTGCAATAAAAGTATACCTGCAAGGAGATTTCCCTGCTGAATTTAAACGAATTCAAGTGGAAACCAAACAATTTTTAGAAGAATTAAGTGTATTAAATAGTAATATAAAATTCAGATTTATCGATCCGATTAGCAATTCTAAAGAATTGATTAAAAAAGGGTTACAACCAAGTCGTCTTACCGTACAAGAAAATGGGAAAGTCTCAGAAGCCGTAATTTTTCCTTGGGCTGTAGTCACTTATAATGATAAATCTGAAAATGTTTCATTATTGAGTAATACCACGGCAAAATCGCAAGAAGAACAATTACAAAAATCGATTGAGAATCTTGAATATGAATTTGCCAATGCTTTACATAAAGTTACTTCAAATAAAATAAAAAAAATTGCAATTTTAAAAGGTAACGGAGAATTAGATGACATTTATTTATTTAGTTTTTTAAAAGAATTAGGAGAATATTATAAACTCGCCGAATTTACTTTGGACTCCGTAAAAACAAACCCAGAAAAAACTTTAAATGACTTATCTTTTTATGATTTAACAATTATTGCCAAACCTTCTAAACCTTTTTCAGAAAGAGAAAAATTCACACTAGACCAATATATAATCAATGGCGGAAAAACACTTTGGTTAATTGATAATGTAATTGCCGAAATGGATAGTTTAATGGTAAATGGCAACTCGCTTGCATCGAATCGAGACTTAAATTTGACCGATTTATTGTTCAGTTATGGAGTTAGAATAAATTACAATATTACCAAAGACCTTTATAGTTCAACAATAAGATTGGCTTCAGGGAACTCTGGAAATAAAACACAATATCAGGATTTTTTATGGCATTATTTTCCGCTGATAATTTCAAATGATAAAAACCCAATTACGACAAATTTAGACCCAATATTGCTTAAATTTCCAAGCACTATCGATACTTTAAAAAATAAGATTGATAAAACTATTTTATTGAAAAGCTCACCTTTCGCTAAAGTTATTGGTACACCATGGAAAATTTCATTAAATGAAATTGCTATCCAACCAGAAGAAAAAGATTTTAATAATCCCAATAATATATTTGGTGTATTATTAGAAGGTAATTTTAATTCGGCTTATGCCAACAGAATAAAACCATTTAATCTAAAAAGTTTTAATGCAAAAGGGGTAAATAACAAAATGGTTGTAATTGCTGATGGAGACATCATTGCAAACGAAACTTTTAGAGGAGAGCCAATAGCATTGGATAAAGACAAATGGACCAATCAACCCTATGGAAATATTAATTTTTTGCTCAATACGATTCACTATTTACTAGAAGATAATGGTATCTTAAAATTGCGTACTAAAAACTTAAAGATTCAATTTTTAGATAAAGAAAAAGTATTTAAAGAAAGATACTATTGGCAAATATTTAATATTATTATGCCTCTTGGACTTTTGGGTCTTTTTGGATTTATTTTACACTACTTGAGAAAAAAGAAATACAGTTCTTAAAATTTTGTTAAAACAATATTAAACATAGTCCACTATTATAGATTTAACGTAATTTTAGATTTTATTAACCTTTTATAAAACTTAAACTAATGAAAATTAAATTAATTACTCTTTTACTCGTATTTATCAGTGTGTCAATTGAAGCACAAATTAAATCACCCCAACCTAGTCCCTCCTCTAAAGTAGAGCAAGTCATAGGATTAACAGATGTTACTTTAGAATATTCTCGCCCTTCCATGCGTGGTCGTGAAATATTTGGAAACCTTGTTCCATTTGGTAAAAAATGGAGAACTGGAGCAAATGCAAATTCAAAAATAACTTTTAGCACAGATGTTGTTATTGATGGAAAAGACTTAAAGAAAGGAACTTATGCCATTTATTCTATTCCAAACAAAGATGCCTGGGATATTATTTTTTATAGCGATGCTAATAATGGGGGATTGCCACAAAAATGGGATGACGCTAAAGTGGCAGTAAAAACAAGTGTAAAAACTGAAACAATACCTTTTACTATTGAAACATTTGAAATGGGGTTTGATAATTTAGCAGATCCTAACTTCGGTTCTTTATTTATTTTATGGGAAAACACTTTGATCTCTGTTAAAATTAAATTCCCTACAGACGCTATAACCATGAAAAGCATAGAAAAAGTATTTTCCGGACCAAGTGGAAATGATTATTTTGGTGCTGCCAGCTATTATTATTCTACTGATAAAGACTTAAACAAAGCTTTAGAATGGGTAAATAAAGCAGTAAAAATGAACCCAAAAGCATATTGGATGACACGTCAAAAATCTTTAATCCAAGCAAAAATGGGTGATAAAAAAAATGCAATTACAACTGCAAAGACCTCCTTAAAAGTTGCTCAAAAAGCGGGAAATATGGACTATGTTAAAATGAATAATGATTCTATTGCTGAATGGAGCAAATAATTTTTTTAATATAAATCTGATAAAAGTATCAAACATGAAACGAGCATGCCAAATTTTGACACATAAGGGGATGATTAATAGCGAACCTGCCTGCGGCAGGCAGGCAGCATGTGTCACCTATAAAAATAAAGAAAGACACATGAAAACAATAAAACTATTAATGATATTTTTGTTCGTTGCAACAACAAGCCATGCACAAAAAAGTCCAAGGGTTCAAACTGAAGGTAAAATAAGCGATATAACGATTCATATTGATTATGGAGCACCTAGCGTTAAAGGCAGAACAATTTGGGGTGAAATGGAAAAATACGACACCGTATGGAGAGCTGGTGCTAATGAAAACACAATCATCACTTTTGATAAAAATGCGAATATTAATGGTAAAAATTTACCTGCTGGTAAATATGGTTTCTTTATGATACCTAAAGAAAATGGTAATTGGACTGTTATTTTTAATAAAAAAAATGATGCATGGGGTGCTTTTTCATACAAGGCAAAAGAAGATGCTTTAAGAGCGGAAATCAAACCTGAATATGAAAATAAAGTTCAAGAGCAATTAAATTATTCTATTGAAGATAACCATATTGTTTTTTCATGGGATAAGGCACGAATAAGCATTCCTATTAAATAAATAAAATATGGCAACATATTAATTCCCTAATCGTTAAGATTAGGGAATTTTTTTATTAAAAATTCCCTAACTTTAATCTTTGATTTAAAATCATTAAAACCCTATGAAAAATTTAATTTCAATTTTTATAATATACCTATTCATTCTTCATGTAAATGCTCAAAAAAAAGTTTATTTTACTTCTAGTGATGGTGTTAAAATTACTGCGGATCTTTATATGTCATCCAATACAAATGCTCCTTTTATATTACTCTTTCATCAAGCTGGATATAGTAGAGGTGAATATAGAAGTATTGCCCCGAAGTTAAATGCACTTGGCTTTAACTGTATGGCTATTGATCAAAGATCTGGAAATGAAGTTAATGGAGTTATTAACGAAACACATTTAGAAGCAGTCAAACAAAATAAACCAACAAAATATGTAGATGCCATTCCCGATCTTGAAGCGGCGTACCAGTATGTCAAATTAGGCATAAAACCAAGTAAAATTATTATTTGGGGCAGTTCTTATTCAGCTGCCATAACTTTCTTTTTAGCTAGTTCTCACTATAACAGTATAGCCGGTATACTCGCTTTTTCGCCTGGCGAATATTTTAAAATAAATGGTAAGCCAATTAATTACTTCGCTACTAAAGTTAAAGCACCCGTTTTTATAACTTCTGCAAAAAATGAAAAAAAACAATGGATTGGTATTTACAACAGTCTTAAAAAGAAAAAATACTCTTTCTTACCAGAGGATAATGGAAAACACGGATCTAAAGCGCTATGGAGTGATAACGGTAGTCACACATCATATTGGAATGCTGTTAAAGAATTTTTAAATAAAATAAAGGATTAATTAAACAAAGCCTTTCAATTTGATATATATTAAATTAAAGTGTCTCATTATCTTAAAAAATTAATATTATGTGTAATAGTTTCAATAAAAAATTTATCGATGAAGCGGCCAAAGCCATGGCAAATGACGATGATTATGATGATGTTAATCACGTGCATTTTATGAGTGAAGCGATACAAAGTGCGATTAAAGGAATGAACAATAATGAAGGTGGGCCTTTTGGTTGTATTATTGTAAAAAATGGTGAGATTGTTGGCAGAGGCAATAACAAGGTAACTTCAACTAATGACCCAACTGCCCACGCAGAAATTACAGCTATTAGAGATGCGTGCAAAAGTTTAAATACATTCCAGCTCGAAGGTTGTATTATTTATACTTCTTGTGAACCTTGCCCTATGTGTTTGGGTGCTATTTATTGGGCCAGACCCGAAAAAGTATTTTTCGGAAGTAATAAAAACGACGCAGCAAATATTGGCTTTGATGACGCTTTTATATATAAAGAATTGCCTTTAGACATGGACAAAAGAAGTATTCCTTTCGTACAGATTGGCAGAAAAAATGCTTTAAAGGTTTTCCAATTGTGGCAAAACAAAGAAAATAAAACAAATTACTAAATGCGCAAAAGCAATATTCAATTTTAATTTTAATTACATACCTCTACTAAGCATTTTAATTCGGTTGTAATATTTTTCATATTCCGTTTCCGAATTTAAATTGTTGTTTAAATCTAAGCTAATTAGCTTAGATTCTTTCTTTTTTTTA
>CAYPHN010000240.1:0-5537 GCA_964410265.1 uncultured Flavobacteriaceae bacterium
ATTTAAAAATAGCGATAAAAAAAAGGAAACATCTACACGTTATTATATATCAAGCCTGAAAAATGATGCCTCGTATTTCAATCTGCAATACGTTCTCATTGGGCTGTTGAAAATAAATTGCACTGGACACTTGATGTTGGTTTTTCAGAAGACGCATCAAGAAAAAGAGCAGGAAATGCTTCACAGAATTATTCCGTACTATTGAAAATCGCTTTAAACCTATTAAAAAACGAAAAAACAGAAAAGCAAGAAATTAAAGGAAAAAGGCTAAAAGCAGGTTGGGACAATCAGTATTTGCTAAAGGTATTAAAAATAAAAGTGTGAGTTTGCCCTACTTCTTTATTGATGACTTTTAAAATTATTTTAGTCTAATTTTCTTGTCATAAACTATTATTTTATTGATATTGCAAGCTCTTAATTAAAAATATTCTCAATCAAATGAATAAAAAAATACTTTCTCTGCTACTATTAATAACTCCTATTTTCACATTCGCCCAAGAAAAGGGACTTGATCAGCAAATTGATGAGGTTTTTGGAAAAGCAACTGGATGGTTTGTAAATATTATTTTTTATCAAATTCCTTTTTCAGATGATATAAAGGTTTTTTGGGTATTATTTCCGTTAATAATTGGAGCTACTTACTTTACCATTTATTTTAAGTTTATAAATTTTAGAGGTTTTTTTACTTCCATAAATATTGTTAGAGGAAAATATGACGATATAGACCATCATGAATCATTAAATGAACCAGGTATTTCTGAGGTTGGACAAGATATTAAAGGCACCATTGGTATAGAAAATCACGAAGGCGAAGTAACTCATTTTCAGGCATTAACAGCAGCCCTATCTGCTACGGTTGGTTTAGGAAATATTGCTGGTGTTGCAATCGCAGTATCGATTGGTGGTGCTGGTGCCACATTTTGGATGATTGTTGCAGGTTTGTTGGGCATGGCATCTAAATTTGTTGAATGTACCCTTGGTGTAAAATATAGAGATATTGATGCAGACGGAACTGTATATGGTGGACCAATGTACTACCTTACAAAAGGATTAAAATCAAAAGGCCTTGAAAAACTAGGAAAGGTTTTGGCCGTATTGTTTGCTATTTTTGTTATTGGAGGCTCTTTTGGTGGTGGCAATATGTTTCAAGTTAATCAAGCCTTTCAGCTTATTGAACACGTAACAGGTGGAGAAGCTTCTTTTTTACATGGCAAAGGATGGCTCTTTGGAATTGTTATGGCTATATTGGTTGGAATAGTTATCATTGGTGGTATTAAGAAAATTGCAAAAGTAACAGATAAGATTGTTCCATTTATGGTGGTTATTTATGTTGCGGCATCTCTGTTTGTCCTTATCTCCAAATATGATATGATAGGTGATGCTTTTTTACAAATTTACAATGGTGCCTTTAGTCCTGAAGGTGTTGTAGGTGGTGCCGTTGGAGTTTTGGTACAAGGTTTTAGACGTGCCGCTTTTTCGAATGAGGCAGGTATAGGATCAGCATCCATTGCGCATTCGGCAGTAAAAACTAAATTTGCCGCTTCAGAAGGGATGGTTGCCTTGTTAGAACCTTTTATTGATACAGTTGTGGTTTGTACTATGACCGCCTTAGTACTGGTAATTACTGGTAATGTTGCAGCAGAAAATGCTACATTAAATGACGCTCAGGCCATTTTATTAACTTCTAGCGCTTTTGCTTCTGTAATTTCTTGGTTCCCTTATGTATTAACAATAGCGGTTGTTCTTTTTGCCTTTAGCACAATGATATCATGGTCCTATTACGGCTTTCAAGGATGGGCATTTTTATTTGGAAGAACAAAAAGAACGGAGTATACCTACAAAATATTATTCTTGATTTTTGTTGTTATTGGTTCTGCCGCAAGTTTAGGATCTGTAATAGGTTTTTCGGATGCGATGATATTTGCCATGATGGTTCCCAACATGATTGGTCTGATACTCTTGGCACCAAAAGTTAAAGAAGAACTGAATCGATATATGAACGCTATAAAAGCCAGAAAAAGCTAAAATCTCTTATATGAAATTCTTTAAATCCCATTTCTGGTATAACAAAAGCCAAAGAAATGGGATTTTATTATTGATAATAATTATATTTATTTTACAATTGATCTATGTTTTTGTAGATTTTTCTAACAACGATATTTTGAATTACGATGTCTCGGAAATAGAACGATATCAAGCACAAATTGATTCCTTGAAAAAGGAACAAAAAGAAAAAAATAAAGCAAAAATATATCGGTTTAATCCAAATTTTTTAACGGACTTTAAGGCATATCAATTGGGTTTGAATGTTGAGGAAATTGATCGATTACTGGCCTATAGAAAAACGGGGAAATATGTTAATTCCACCCAAGAATTTCAAAAGATAACAGGTGTAAATGATAGCTTACTCCATGCAATCTCACCTCTTTTTAAATTCCCAGAATGGGTAAATACAAAGCAAAAAGCAAAAACCTCTCCTAAGCCTATATCCAAAAACCGAAAAATTACAAACCCTAAAACAAAAGATCTTAACTTGGCTACAATAAACGATTTAAAGGCAATTGACGGGATAGGTGAAAAACTTGCCAAACGAATTATTACCTACCGCAAACTCCTACAAGGTTATACATTTAATTACCAGCTGTATGAGGTTTATTATTTAAAAAAAGAAGTAGCGAATCTGGTTTTAAAACAATTTTCTGTATTAAAAAAACCAACAATTAAAAAATTAAATATCAATTCGGCAACTTTTAAAGAGATTCTTAAACTACCATATATTGATTATGAACTTACAAAAAAAATTTACAACTTTAAAGATGAATTAGGGATGTTTTCAAGTATAGAAGATTTAAAAAATATTGACTCATTTCCAATAGATAAATATGATAGAATAACATTATATTTGACCGCTGATTAAAAACAAAAAAAATATGAATTTTGAAAATTCAGAAACCCAAAAAATGATAGCACAATCTATTCGTGATTTTGCTAAACAACACATTGCCCCATTTATGATGGATTGGGATGAAAATCAAACTTTTCCAATAGATTTATTTCATCAATTGGGTGAAATGGGATTTATGGGAGTTTTGGTTCCTGAGAAATATGGCGGATCAGGTTTAGGGTATCACGAGTATATTACCGTTATTGAAGAAATTTCAAAAGTAGACTCTTCTATTGGCTTATCAGTTGCTGCCCACAACTCACTATGTACCAATCATATACTTGAATTTGCAAATGACATTCAAAAAGAAAAATGGCTTCCAAAACTAGCATCTGGTGCATGGATTGGTGCATGGGGCTTAACCGAGCACAATACCGGAAGTGATGCTGGTGGCATGAGCACCACAGCGGTTAAAGATGGCGATTATTACATTTTAAACGGCGCTAAAAATTTTATAACACACGGTATAAGCGGTCATATTTCTGTTGTTATTGTTCGTACTGGTGAAAAAGGAGACTCTAAAGGGATGACTACTTTTGTTATTGAAAAAGGAACAGAAGGATTTACTTCGGGTAAAAAAGAAAATAAATTAGGCATGCGGGCCTCAGAAACTGCTGAATTAATTTTTGCCAATTGCAGAGTACATAAAGATAATATTCTTGGTGAAGTTGGAGAAGGATTTGTTCAAGCCTTAAAGGTCTTAGATGGTGGTAGAATATCTATAGGTGCCTTATCTTTAGGTATTTCGAAAGGGGCTTATGAGGCATCTTTAAAATATTCTAAAGAACGTATTCAATTTGGAAAACCAATAAGTGAATTTCAGGGTGTATCATTTAAATTAGCAGATATGGCTACCGAAATAGAAGCTTCAGAATTACTATTACACAAAGCAGCCTTTTTAAAAAATAACGGTGAAAAAGTTACCAAAATCGGTGCCATGGCTAAAATGTTTGCATCAGAGGTTTGTGTGAAAATTGCCAACGATGCTGTACAAATCCATGGTGGTTACGGTTATACCAAAGACTATCCTGTAGAAAAATTTTATAGAGATGCTAAACTTTGTACCATTGGTGAAGGCACAACTGAAATTCAAAAATTAGTAATTTCCAGAAATATTTTAAAGTAAACCTATTTTATCAAAGAAGTTTGCATTTGTTTTATATTTCCATTTCATTAACAATTATTAATATGCATTTAATTTCATAAATTTACAAGTGTAACAATTACCATTTCAGCTTGGTATTTTAAAATTCTAAATTTATGACTATAAAAAATATCACCATAGCGGGCGGCGGAACTCTAGGTTCGCAAATAGCATGGCAAACTGCCTTTCACGGCTTCGATGTAACTGTTTATGATGCCTTTGAAAAAGGTTTGGAAACAAGTAAGAATTTTCATAAAAAATTTGCAGAACTTTTTTTAAAAAATCGTGGTGTAAGCCAAGAAAAAATTGATCAAACTTTTGCAAGACTTCGGTATACAACCAATTTAAAAGATGCTGTAAAAGATGCTGATCTTATTAGTGAATCTATACCAGAAAATATAGAAATTAAAAAAAGTTTTTACAAAGATTTGGCTAAAGTAGCTCCCGACAAAACCATTTTCACAACCAATTCGTCAACAACTTTACCCAGTGATTATGCAGAAGAAACGGGTAGACCAGAAAAATTTCTGGCCTTACATTTTGCCAATGGAATTTGGGATGCCAATATTGGTGAAGTCATGGGGCATGATGATACTGATCCTAAAATATTTGACGCAGTAGTTCAATTTGCTAAAGGCATAGGTATGGTACCTATTCCTATTCATAAAGAACAAGGTGGTTATGTTTTAAATTCACTATTGGTACCTCTTATTTCTGCTGCTTTGAATTTAATAAAAAATGAAATTTCTGATATTGAAAATATCGATAAAACATGGATGATTAGTACCGGAGCAAAAATAGGCCCTTTTGGAATAATGGATACTGTAGGTATGCAAACTATTTATAATATCGATATACTTTGGGGTAAAAAACTGGGTGATAAATCTTTATTGGATCGCGCTGCTTTTATTAAAGAAAATTTTATTGACAAAGGAAAAATGGGGAAAAGTGCTGGTGAAGGCTTTTATAAATACCCGAATCCTTCATTTAATGATTCTGATTTTTTGAAATAAAATATCAGACTTGATTCAATCCCATTTTCTTTCCTTTGCTGAGCATATATTCGAAGGCCTCATTATAATCATTGGCTATTTTTCCATCTAAAATAGCCTCTTTAATAGACTCCTTTAAAATACCAATATCTTTACCCGGCATTAAACCAAAAGTTTTCATAATAATTTCTCCTGTAACAGGTGGTTGAAACTTTCGAACTCTATCTCTTTCTTCTACTTCCTGAATTTTATTCCTAACCAATTTAAAATTATTCTGGTACTCTTTTTCTTTTACCTTATTTTTAGTAGTAATGTCTGCCTCACAATGGGTCATCAAATCATCAATAAAATCTCCAGCATCAAAAATTAATCTTCGCACCGCTGAATCTGTTACATTATCAGATAAAATTACAGGCCTAGAACTCATCATAACAATTTTTTGAACATACTTCAATTT
>CAYPHN010000241.1:0-5530 GCA_964410265.1 uncultured Flavobacteriaceae bacterium
TTTGTGGTAGATATTAGAGTAACAGATCAATACAGTAATTTAGAGGTTTTAGATATTATAAAACAAAATTTAAATATAGAAGTAAAAGTAAGGTCGTTAAATTTAAATTCTTCCTCCATTTCAAAACAACATGCTATAGTGCAAGCAGGAGTAAAGATGGGAAGAGAAATTTATGGTTCGCCAACCTTGTCAGATCAGTCTAATTTAACTTGTCCGTCATTAAAATTAGGACCAGGAGATTCACACCGATCACATACCGCTGATGAGTTTATTTATATAGATGAGGTAGTAGATGGGATAAAGTTATACGTTGACTTGTTGATGCGTGTAATTTGTGAAGATTTAAAACAAATAAACAAATAATCAGATCAACTAATAAACAAATAGAAGATGAAACTTTGGGATAAAGGATATAGTACAGATAAAAAAATAGATATTTTCACTGTCGGTAATGATAGAGAATTAGATTTAGTACTGGCAAAATACGATGTCATTGGATCTTTGGCTCATGCGAAAATGTTACATAAAATAGGCTTATTAAGTAAAGTGGAAATAGATTCTGTTGAAAAAGAATTGGATATTATTTTGAAAAGTATTCAAAAAGGAGACTTTACCATTGAAGATACTTTTGAAGATGTACATTCAAAAATTGAATTCTTATTGACAGAAAAACTGGGAGATACAGGTAAAAAAATTCATACAGCGCGTTCTAGAAATGATCAGGTTTTGGTAGACGTACACTTGTATTTAAAAGATGAATTGATTGAAATAAAAAACCAAACCAATGAACTGTTTGATCTATTGATCGACTTGTCAAACAAATATAAAAATGTACTTTTACCAGGCTATACCCACTTACAAATTGCCATGCCTTCTTCTTTTGGTATGTGGTTTTCTGCCTACGCCGAGAGTTTGATTGATGATGTTTATTTTATTAACGCAGCTTTTAAAGTGGTGGATCAAAATCCTTTAGGTTCAGCAGCTGGTTATGGTAGTTCTTTTCCTATTGATAGAAATGATACAACGAAAACCATGGGGTTTGATACTTTAAAATACAATTCGGTGGCTGCACAAATGAGTCGAGGTAAAACCGAAAAATCTGTTGCTTTTGCCATGAGTTCTATAGCTGGAACGCTTTCAAAGTTTGCTTATGATATATGTTTGTATATGAGTCAGAATTTTGGTTTTGTTTCCTTTCCGGATGAATTGACCACTGGTTCGAGTATTATGCCTCATAAAAAGAATCCGGATGTATTTGAACTAATTAGAGGAAAATGTAATAAAATTCAAGCCCTACCTTTTGAATTAACCATGATCTCTAATAATTTACCTAGCGGTTATCACAGAGATTTACAATTATTAAAAGAAGGTTTGCTGCCTGCCATTCAAACCTTAAAATCTTGTATAGAAATGTTTACTTACTCTTTACAAAATGTTGAAGTAAATAAAAATATTTTAGAAGATTCAAAATATGATTATTTGTTTAGTGTTGAAGAGGTTAACGATTTAGTTCAGAAGGGGATACCGTTTCGAGATGCCTATAAAATTGTTGGCGAAAACATAGAAAAAGGAAATTTTAAACCCAACAAAAATATAAAACATACCCATATAGGAAGTGTTGGAAATTTGGCTTTGGAAGAGATTCAGGCTAAAATGGAAAATGCATTAAAAGGCTAATACTCACCCCCCTCACTCATATCCATTTGAATATTAGTGAGGGGGGTGAGTAGATATTATAAGTGTTTTAAGGCCTTTTTCATCGCCTCAGCTTTTATCATACATTCTTCATATTCATTTGCGATGATTGATTTAGAAGTAATTGCACCACCAACAGTAAACGATACATATTTTTCCTTTTGGTTGTATAAAATACTACGGATCACAACATTAAAGTCAAAATTATTATCTGGTGTAAAATAGCCCACTGCCCCAGAATATAATCCGCGTTTGGTTTCTTCTTGTTCTTCAATAATTTTCATGGCAGATATTTTTGGAGCTCCTGTCATACTTCCCATTGGAAATAAAGTTTTTATGATCTCTACCGAGTCTTTATTTTTATCAACTTTTGATACTACTGTTGAAATTAATTGATGAACTTGTTTAAAAGTTTCAACATTACAAAGTTTTTCTACTTGTACACTTCCTTTTAAAGCTGTTTTTGATAGATCATTCCTTACCAAATCAACAATCATGATGTTTTCAGCTCTTTCTTTAGGGTCATTAAAAAGTTGGTTTGCCATTTTCTGATCGGCTTTATAATTTGCTAATCTTCTGGCTGTACCTTTAATAGGTTGGCTAATAATTTTTTCACCTTCTTTTTTAACAAACCTTTCTGGTGAAGCTGAAAGTAAAAATTTGTCTTTAATTTTTAAAAAAGTGGCAAATGGTGCACCAGAGATTGTATTTAATTTTTGATAAACTTCCAAAGGGTTTATCGTGGCATTTTGTGCATAATACTCCTGGCAAAAATTTACTTCATAAATATCACCACGATGAATATGGTTTAAAATGGTTTTTAACTTTTTAGAATATTTATTTTTTGAAAATTTTTGTTGGATTTGAAAATCAGCTTGTTTTGGCATATTAATTTCCTTATAGCCAGTAATTTCTGTAAAATCGCTTTCAATTTCATTTTCAAATTCTTTTAAGTATTGAACTTCAAGCGTATTACCTTTTATAAAAAATATTTTTTTTGGTTGAAAGAAATAAAGATCTGAAAACCCTAATTGATCAATATTTTTTGAGTTTAATAATTCAAGATCATTTTTTAGGTCATAGCCCAAATAGCCAAAAATATAATCCTTACAGGAATTTTTAAATGCATTTAATTTTAAAAAAGCATTTTTGTAATTACAGTCTATATTAGTATATGCATCTACTGCCAATATAAGTTCATAAGAAGTGTATTTCTGACTGTAATTATTACTATCCATCCATGAAAATACTTCAAATTGCTGCGCCCAGTTTATCAAACTGGTTTTGAATTGAATGGGATATTCTAAATGTATTTTTTTTAATTTTCTTTTCACCTTATCCAATGATCATATCGATATTATAAATGAGGTATTCAATTAGAATTAATTTCAAAAATATTGGGCTATTTTTGAAGTTATTAAGAGGAATGATCTGCAATAATTTTCCATTCTCCATTTATTTTTTTCAAAATTATCGAAAACATACCATTGGCATCTCCTACAGTTCTTGTTAAATGAAACTCACCAATCACTAAAAAAACATCTTTGGCCAATTGATCAAATTCCAGTAATTTAAAGTTTAAAATACCTGTATAATCTTTACTTGGATACTTTTTTTTGTAATTATCTAAGGTAGCTTGCCATCCGTAGGTAATACCATTATGACCAACAAATTTTAAATCGTCGGATTTGATATAACCCTGCATAAAAGCTTCTATATCACCATTGCTCCAATCTTTTGCTTGTTGTTGCATCATTTTCGTAATTTCTATGTTCGATTTTACATAGTAGTCAGATAAACTTTTTTCTTGTCCGTTTATAGTGAGAACAAAGAAAACTAAAAGGCTAAAATATATATTTTTAAGTTTCATATAAATAATTTTAACTGTGAATTGCTCTTCCATCAACGGCCAAACAAGCTTCTTTAATGGCTTCGGTAAAAGTGGGATGTGCATGGCTCATTCTTGCAATATCTTCACTTGAAGCCCTAAATTCCATGGCAACAACAGCTTCAGCAATCATATCGGCAGCACGAGCACCTATCATATGTACTCCTAATATTTCATCGGTTTTCGCATCGGCCAAAACTTTAACCTGTCCTTCAATGTCCATACTTGCTCTAGCTCTTCCTAAAGCTCTCATAGGAAAACTACCAACTTTATATTCTACACCAGCTTCTTTAAGTTGTTCTTCGGTTTTACCTACTGCTGCAACTTCTGGCCAAGTATATACTACTCCAGGTATTAAATTGTAATTGATATGTGGTTTTTGGCCGGCAATAAACTCAGCAACTAAAACACCTTCTTCTTCGGCTTTATGGGCTAACATAGCGCCGGTAATTACATCGCCAATTGCGAAAATATTAGAGCTTGTTGTTTGTAAATGTTCGTTGGTTTGAATTTGACCTCTTTCATTAATAGTAACCCCAGCATTTTCAGCCATTAAACCATCAGTAAAAGGTTTTCTGCCAACAGAAACCAAACAAAAGTCTCCTTTAAACTCTACTGGATTTCCTTTTTTATCATCTGCAATAATGGTAACATCTGTTGTAGAAGTTTTTACTGAACTAACTTTGTGTGATGTATAGAATTTAACACCTTGTTTTTTCAATGATTTTTGCAATTCTTTTTGCAACATACCATCCATAGTAGGAACGATTTTTGGCATAAATTCGATTACAGAAACATCTGAGCCCAATCGTTTGTAAACAGAACCTAATTCTAATCCAATAACACCACCTCCAATTACGATTAAATGTTTAGGAATTTTTTTTAAGCTCAAGGCTTCCGTTGAGGTAATTACTCTTTTTTTATCGATTTTTATAAAAGGTAAACTCGCAGGTTTAGAGCCTGTTGCGATAATAGTGTGCTTTGCTTCAATGGTTTCTATATCTCCTTCCGCGGAAGCGATATTAATATGTGTAGCATCTTTAAAAGAACCAACACCTTGAAACATTGTAACTTTATTTTTGTCCATCAAAAAATTGATGCCACTAGAAGTTTGTGCTACAACTTCATCTTTACGAGCAATCATTTGTTTGAAATTTACTTTGACTTCTTTAACATCAATACCGTGTTTTTCGAAATGATTTATAGCATCGTGATAATGATGAGAAGAATCTAAAAGTGCTTTTGAAGGAATACAGCCAACGTTTAAGCATGTGCCCCCAAGGGTATTATATTTTTCAACTATTGCAGTTTTTAAACCGAGTTGTGCACAGCGAATTGCTGCTACATAACCACCAGGCCCAGAGCCAATAACTACTACATCGTATGTTTTCATTTGTTTTTTGTTTTGAAAAGCAAAAATACAAATGTTTTGTTGTTGTACAATAGCATAAATTTTAAAGTTTCCGAATAAATTTTTATAGTTAAATTGGTATTAACTCGAATTATTCACGGGTTAAACGAGGTCTTGGCTTTGTTCGATAAAAAATACCCATAGAAACAGTGGGTAGAAGTGTGAAGGTATCTGCTTATGTTCAAAAATATTTTTAATCGTAAGTTGGTTGATAATCTAAAGGTAGTAAATCGGCAAACTGTTCGTAGCCCCAATATCCTTCAACAAAAACATCTAAAGGGTTTGTGATAGATCCAGAAGGGTTTAAAATAGCTGTTTTGGTTAGTAATGTAATTGCAGAAGTTTGATTGCCAGAAGCTTTTTTATGTTTGCCAAACATTCCTGTTGAATAATTTTTTTCTTCAGGTTCTCTAGTGTAAATAATGGATAGGTAATCTTTGAAATTTATTAAAACACTTTTTTCGTTATTCAAAATCATATCTACATAGGGTTTGCTGAGAAAGTCAGATTAAGTTTTACACTTTACACACTTAATT
>CAYPHN010000242.1:0-5484 GCA_964410265.1 uncultured Flavobacteriaceae bacterium
CTTTATGTGGTTTTTTTAGTTTTTCTAAAAAAAAATTAACAGGTCTTATTTCTTATAATACCTTAAATCCGCAAGGGTTTTCGTAGCGAAAAGTCTAAATGTCTGTTAGTGTTGGTCTAGCACATAAAAAAGTAACGCAGGCATGTCACTAGATATGGTGAGTAAGTTTTTTTGAGCATTGTCAATAATGACGGGCAGTTAGGCTTTGCAGTAGAAATGCGCTTACGGATTTAAGGTAATAGGCTAACAAAGTAACTAAAGTTACAAGTAGGGCAGCTAATTTGTTTAAATTTGAAATCACAACTAAAAAAATCAGTCAATATTAAGTGAGCTTATATTTTATTTTTCAATAAAATATGCACTTATAATAACTCAAAACATAACAATCTAAATATGAAATACGGTTTTATTATTGATAATCGAAAATGCATCGGTTGTCATGCTTGTACTACTGCTTGTAAATCTGAACATGATATTCCTATAGGAGTTAACAGAACTTATGTTAAACAAGTTGAGAAAGGCGAATTCCCTAATACCCGTCGAATTTTTTCGGTAATGCGCTGTAATCATTGTACAGATGCGCCTTGTGTAGAGATTTGCCCAGTAGAAGCTTTATATACACGTGATGACGGCATTGTAGATTTTGATAACAATAGGTGTATAGGTTGTAAATCATGTATGCAAGCTTGTCCTTATGACGCTTTGTATATTGATCCTGATAACAAAACAGCCGCAAAATGTAATTATTGTGCGCACAGAGTTGATGTTGGTAGAGCACCTGCCTGTGTTGATGTTTGCCCAGAGCATGCTATTATTGCTGGTGATATGGATAATCCGGAAACGGAGATCTCTATACTCTTATCTAGAGAACAGGTAATTGTTCGAAAACCCGAAAAAGGCACCAAACCCAACCTATTTTATATTGATGGAGATTATCAATCTTTAAATCCTGAAGCCACCGATAAGTCGGGACCAGGATTATGGAATTCTCAAGCCCGTGGTGTTGGCCACTATGCCAAAGCTGCTGAAAAAATGGTAGGCAGTAATGATGATGTAAATCTCTTACAAATGAGTATTGACAATGAATTGCAAGCTGCTTATCAGAAAAAAGATAACAAAAACCCTAATTATATTGATGTCCTTAGCGGAAAAGCTCGTAGAGTTTACGACACACCAGACAAAGGAATTTTATGGGGTTGGGAAGTTTCTGCCTATGTAACGACCAAAGCCATTGCAGCGGGAGCATTTATAATTCCATTTGTCGCTATGCTTTTAGGTTATGAAATTTCTGATACAACTAAATTATGGTCGGCCGGAATTTCTCTGACTTTTTTAGGTTTAACAGGTCTTTTCTTAGTAATGGATTTAGATCGACCAGATCGTTTTTTAAATGTTTTACTCAGGCCACAATGGAATTCATGGTTGGTAAAAGGTGGTTATACCATAACTGTTTTCGGACTGTTAGTAACCATTTGGGGTGCCATGACCTTATTTGAAATAAAAACAGGTGAAATTATTTTGTTATGGATTACTGCATTTTTTGCTGTCATGCTAGCAATTTATACTGCATTTTTATTCGCCCAAGCAAAAGGTAGAGATTTTTGGCAAAGTCCTACTTTACCTTTACATATGTTAGTACATAGTATTATGGCTGGAGCTGCAATATTTGCTTTTGTAGGATTATTTACTGATTTAGATAGTTGGATTGGTTTAATCAAAACGACTTTAATAATAGCTTTAATTGTGAATTTATTTTCATTGATAACCGAATTAACCATTACTCATCCATCAACAGCAGCACATACAGTTGTAGAAATGATTGTAAAAGGAAGATATAAAAATCTATTTTGGGTTGGAGTAGTACTTGTCGGAAATATTTTACCACTAGTATTATTGTCATTCCGAGGAATCGAGGAATCTCTTGGAAACATAACACTAATTATTGCTGCAATTTTAGTGCTTATCGGAATATATGCCACTGAAAAAATTTGGATCGAAGCACCACAAAGAATACCATTGGCATAATTAATCGATTATTTCAATTTGGGATTAATCCGATTTATAATATTTGAATTATGATTTATCTATTTGAACTATTAGAATGAAAGAGATTTTAAAAAAGAGAACTAAGAATATTGCTATAATGGTTTGGCAAAACTGTCAAAAAACCGGAAATGAATTTAAAGATTATAAAAACCAATTAACTAGATGTTCTAGTTCAGTTGGCGCAAATTATAGGGCAGCCTGCAGAGCTAAATCAGCTAAAGATTTTTTAAATAAACTTAAAATTGTAGAAGAAGAATTAGATGAAACAATGTATTTTATTGAATTAATTATAGAAATTAAACCTGAATTACAGAATATTTGGAAAAAATCGTATGATGAATCTGAAGAATTATTAAAAATAATAGTAAAATCAATTGGTACTGTTAGAGCCAAAATTAAATAATCAAATATAATAGTTCATTCCCTTTGTTGAAAATCGGAAAAGTTGAACTAATCGAATTAATCGAAAAAGTAATAAGATGGGATATAAAAAAGCATCATTTATAGAAAATATAGCAGAAAAAATAGGCATCATTCCTAATCTGCACAAAGAAGGTTACCAAGAATTTGACGGTGATATGCGTCAATTTACAGATGAAGAAGTTGCTCAAATGTATGAGAATTTTCCTCCACCAGAAAAGTGGGATAATTGGGTAGAATACAACCCGAAAGTTTGGCCAAAAAAAGAAAAGAAAACCTATCAAATAGTACCAACAACATGTTTTAATTGTGAATCTGCTTGTGGGTTAACTGCATTTATTGATAAAGAATCTGGCGAAGTAAAAAAGTTTGAAGGTAACCCATACCATCCAGGAAGTAGAGGTAGAAACTGCGCTAAAGGGCCCGCAACAATTAACCAATTAACAGATCCTGATCGAATTTTATATCCGCTAAAGCGAAAAGGAAAACGCGGTGGCGGTGATTGGGAAAGAATTTCTTGGGATGAAGCTTTAGACACCATTTCTGCGAGAATCCGAAAAGCATTACAAGAAGATCGACATAATGAAATTGCATACCATGTAGGTAGACCTGGTGCCGAAGGGTTTATGAATTGGGTTTTACCCGCATGGGGAATTGATGGCCATAATTCACACACCAATATATGCTCATCTGGAGCTCGTTTTGGATACAACATCTGGTATGGTTACGACAGGCCTTCACCAGATCATGCTGAGGCAAAATTTATTTTACTGATCTCGGCACATTTAGAATCTGGTCATTATTTTAACCCGCATGCACAGCGTATTATCGAAGGGAAAATGAAGGGTGCTAAATTAGCTACTATGGATCCTCGTTTGTCTAATACCGCTTCTATGAGTGATTATTGGATGCCTTCTTATCCTGGTACTGAGGCTGCTGTTTTGCTGGCTATGGCTTTAATTATTTTACAAGAGGAATTATACAATCGTGACTATTTAGAAAATTGGACCAACTGGCAAGAATATTTAAAGGCTCGTCATGCGGATAAGGAAGTGACCTTTGAGAATTACATCGCTGCAATGATTGATGAGTACAAAGAATTTACTCCAGAATTTGCAGAAAAAGAATCGGGTGTAAAAGCTGAAATGATTAGAGAAATTGCTGTTAAAATTGGTGAAGCCGGTGAACGTTTTGCATCGCATAACTGGCGAAGTGCCGGAGCGTCTAATTTAGGTGGCTGGGCTGTAGCAAGATGTTTGCATTTCTTAACCGTATTAACTGGAGCAGTTGGTGCTAAAGGAGGAACCTCTCCTAATTCATGGAATAAATTTAAACCATCAGTACCCCATAATCCAAAACCACAAAAGAAATGGAATGAATTACATTTCCCTAAAGAATACCCATTGGCATTTTTTGAAATGAGTCAATTATTACCTCATTTTTTAAAAGCAGGTAGAGGGAAAATGGATGTGTATTTTTCAAGAGTGTTTAATCCTGTTTGGACATACCCTGATGGATTTACCTGGATGGAAATGTTTATGGATGAAGATAAATTTGGACTCCATACGGCAATGACTCCAACATGGAATGAAACTGCATTTTTTGCCGATTTTGTTTTACCAATGGGGTTAGCATCGGAAAGGCATGATATCAATTCATATGCCACGCATGGTGGAACTTGGGTGGCTTTTCGTCAACCTGTTTTACGAGAAGCTGCGAGAAGAAATGGAAAACCTGTGGAATATACGTATGAAGCAAACCCGGGTGAAGTATGGGAAGAAGATGAATTTTGGATTGAATTGAGTTGGAGAATTGACCCTGATGGCAGTATGGGAATTCGTAAACATTTTGAATCGCCAAACAGACCTGGAAAAAAAATTACTATTGAAGAGTATTACCAATATATTTTTGAGCGTGTTCCTGGATTACCTGAAACTGCTAAAAAGGAGGGTTTAACCGAATTAGAATACATGTCTAAATACGGTGCTTTTGAAATTGAAAAAGGTGAATCATATCACAAAAATGAAACGCTTCTTAAAGAAGAGCAACTCAAAGATACTGAGGTAGATAAAAACAATGGCGTTATCCGTAAAAATGGAAAAGATATTGGTGTTATGATCAATGGAAAAGCCATGGTTGGTTTTCCAACTCCATCACGTAAAAATGAATTTTATTCACAAACGATGGTAGATTGGAAATGGCCAGAATACGCCACACCAACTTATATTAAAAGTCATATTCACAATGATGTTTTAGATAAAAGCAAGGGTGAATATGTTTTGGTGCCAACATTTAGGCTACCAACTTTAATTCATACACGATCAAGTAATGCAAAATGGCTGGTAGAGATTTCGAATAGAAATCCGATTTGGATGCATCCAGATGATGCTGCAAAGTGGAATTTCAAAACAGGTGATTTGGTTAAAATGAATACAGATATTGGATATTTTATTGATAAAGTTTGGGTAACCCAATCCATGAAACCAGGAGTTGTTGCCTGTTCACACCATATTGGAAGATGGAGAAGAGAACAAGATAAAACGGGAAATCGTTGGGCAACCAATACAGTAAATATTGATAATAGCAAGAAAGGCGAATGGAAAATGAGTACAAAATCGGGTATCCAACCATTCGAATCAAGTGATAAAGATTCTAAACGAATATTCTGGAAAGATGGTGGCGTGCATCAAAACATTACACATGCTGTACACCCTGATCCTATAAGTGGTATGCATACATGGCATCAACGCGTAAGAATTGAAAAACCAGAAGCTGATGAAAATTATGGTGATATTTTTGTAGATACCAATAAATCACATGAAATATTTAAAGAATGGCTCGCGATGACACGACCAGCACCTGGTCCTGAAGGTTTGAGAAGACCTTTATGGTTTAAAAGAGCTTTTAAGCCAGACGAGTCTACATACTATATTAAAGAGGATAAAAAACAGTAATAATTTTGCTAAATAGGGTTTGCTGAGAAAGTCAGATTAAGTTTTACACTTTACACACTTAATT
>CAYPHN010000243.1:0-5454 GCA_964410265.1 uncultured Flavobacteriaceae bacterium
ATTTATTCTAAAATAAATTTTTTAGTACTGCTTGTACCATTTTCAAACAGAATTTTGATATAATATAAACCTTTTGAATTTCCGGAAAGATCAATATTATTTTTACTCAATTTTTGAGGATTAACGATATCCTTAATTATTTTTCCTGTTGAATCAAAAATTTTAATTGAAACAACGAATATTGAATTATCATTTGTGTCATAGAAAATACCGCCTTTTGTTGGGTTAGGGTATACATTAATTTTTGAGTTAAAGGAATCATAATCATTAATTGATAGAACCTGATTATTAGAGCACCCATTTAGGTTTACAGTTGTTCCTGCTACAGTATTTCTACACTGGTCAATGCTATCATCAACTCCATCATTATCCCCATCATTTGGAATAATATCTTCAATTAAATATGAAAGGTCCAGGTTGAACTTTTCAATTTCTGAACGAACCCATCTATAGACTAGGGCATTATCAATATAGCCTCCTATTGTTTTAATGTTTATTAGATTATTCCCATCATACATATAGTAACCTGTTCGAAATACCATATCAAAATAATATTCTTGTTCGATTTCACCAAACTGATTCAGAATCCAGATGTTATTTTCTCCACTTATCCAATCAATTACTTTATTGTTCTTTTCAATAAAGTGACTATCTATAGGGTCAAATGAGACCGGACCTGTATTTATTATAGAAAAGTCATTTGACAATATTCTAATGATACCATCATAGTCAACTGTAAAAAACCAAGTGTTGGTTAGGGGAATAATATGAGCAATATCAAAATCAAGTGCAATGAAATCATAATCATTAGATGATGAAAGTCGATGTATTTTTTTATAATTAGAGCTACTGAAAGAAGATAAGATAAAATTACCTTGCTTGTCAATTGCAAAAGCAGCCGCCTGTTCATATGTATCTGATAAGGTCAGTTCTCTGGTCCATTTATAGATTTCATTTTCATAAAAAGAAATTCTTTTGTAATCATCTTCAATTTTATAGTTGTAAATAATACCAGAACTTGTTGTAAAATAATAATCCATTATTGGAATTTCATCAACATCGACAAAAGTATAACTATTGTTATCAACTTCTTCTTCTTTAATAAGATTTAAACCTTTGTCGTAAGTAAGGAAATATTTTTGCTCTGGTGCATTAGAACCAAATGGATCCAAAAAATTCTCTGGACCCAATTTTTCTGATAAAGAATATACATAATTGCCATCAACCATATGAAGTGATTCGGGTTTATAAGCATTTGATGTTCCCAAAGCTGTAAATGTAAAAGCATCAATTTCATTTATATTATCGGTCTTGCGAATTATATAATTACGTTCAGATAAATAATCTGAGTCTGGATATTTCTTATCAAAAGTTGTTCCTGTTAGAAAACTATTTTCACCAATTGAAATAATCGAATTTATGGAAAAACTATAGGTGTTAATTCGTTCAATATCAATTACATTTAATCTATTAAGGTTGTAATCATATTTAATAATTTTACCTGTATCGCTATAAACAGAAAAATGGTTTTTAAAAAAATAGGAAGTTTCTCCTATATAGTTAAGATCAGAATTCTCATATATTAATTCGCCTTGCGAATTGTATTTTTGAATGCTTACAGCAAGATTTTCATTAGTATTAGACGTTCTGTTGTTACTTACTATTATTAGGTTATTTTGATCGTCAAATGTGTATCCTATTAAAAATCTATCTTTTTCCGGATCTGGTTGAAGTGTTTTTTTTATAGTACCATCGGTGTTGAAAAAAAGAACCATATAATCTTTCTGAATGGTATAGTAAGGTATAATAAAAACCAAATCCCCATTTTTATCTCCATTTAAAGTAGTATATGTTTCGGCAAAAGGGGTATTGATAAAATTTGTTGTTTCTTCATCCATTTCAATATCAAAAATTTCACTTGAATCCTTATTGAATCTTAGCAATTTAAATTTTTGATAGGGACTTACATCTAATTCAATTTTATAGATCATGTTATAAGCTCCATTGATATAGGTTATTTGATTGTTGTATACGTACCCACGATTTTTATCTCTAAACAGATCGTCTCTTGTAAAGTCTTCAATCTTTTCGCCTCCGGATGAAATGGTTAAAAAGTGGTATTTTAAATAGTCAGGATCAAGAGGCCGATATGTAATATGAAGATTGTCATCTGAATCTAAAAAAGAAAAATACATACTAAAATCAAAATTAATCGGATTATTGTATTCTGAAAATGCATATTCCCAGATCTTTTCTCCGTTTTTTGAATATTTAACGATTCTAACTGTTTGCTTTGTACTTGTATAAGCCGCTCGGCAAATTAGTATGAGATCATTATTAGAATCGATATAAGCATCTGAAATACCATCATAACTCAATTTAAATTCAAAACTTAAATCTTTTTCCCAAAGTGTATTGAGGTCATTATCTATTTTTATTATTTTAATGTCATTAAACGTAAAATCATTTTCAGTTGTTCCAATCAAATACATATTGTTGTTATGATCCTTCAATGAGAATTGCAAATTATCACGACTAGTATGTTTTTTGTTTCCATATGTTGATACAATAGGTGAAATTTTTATCTGACTGAAGATTTTCAGAGGTAAGATAATAAAAGGAATAGCTATGAGAAATAAAGAAATTTTTCGCACAATTTTTTTTTACGAATGTAATATTTTTCATGGAAATTTGAAAGATAAAAATTAGGATTAATATGAAATATATGATAGTTCATAAATTGGATATTTTGAAGATTTATTATAAATATTTTTTAACAATAGTTCTTACTCCTTCTGATTTGTGCCTTTTTTGTTAGTATCTTGCTTTTAAAACTATTTTTATTATCTGAATTTCAGGTGATGACAATTAAAGGTTATTAACAAACATTAAATTATTCACTATGAAAATATTAATTAATTTCTTTTTGATATTGTTACTTTCAGGTAGCGCTATATCTCAACAAACTACCTATGCAGAAAAACTCGGATTTGAGAAAGGGACTAAAGTAATCATTCTTCATGTAGACGATATCGGCATGTCGTATTCTTCAAATAAAGGAGCTTTGCTTGCCATTAATGAAGGACTTGCTAACTCGGGTAGTATCATGATGCCTTGTCCGTGGGTTCCAGGTATTGTAAATTACATGAAAAAGCATCCTGGTTATGATTTTGGTTTGCATCTTACATTTACATCGGAATGGGATGACTATCGCTGGGGCCCCGTGGCAGGTGTAAATAGTGTACCAACACTGGTAGATGATCAAGGAAAATTATGGGATAATGTGGCACTTGTATTAAAAAACACTTCTAATGAGGATTTCGAAACAGAAATGAGGGCACAGATTGATCTTGCCATTAAAATGGGTATAAATCCTTCACATCTTGATTCGCACATGGGAACTATCTTTGCCAAACCTGAATTTATACAGATTTATATAAAGTTAGGGATAGAATATGGTATTCCCATACTTTATCCGGGAGGTCATAACACAATTGTTTCAAGGGATTTCAAAGAAAATCCAGAATTTATGGATCAGGCACGACAAATCGGTAAACAATTATGGGATGCAGGTTTGCCTGTGATTGATGATGTAATAAGTGACACTTATGACTGGAGGTTACCAGAAGGTATAGAAAAGAGTGATAAAAACCTTCAGGCTTATAAAACGTCAAAATTTATTGAGCGATTTAATGAGATGCAACCGGGTATAACAGAGGTGATTCTACATAGTACCGATCCATCTGAAATTTTTGATGACATTACATCATCAGGAGAAACACGAAAAGGGGATCTTTTAGCAATGCTCGATCCGAAATTAAAAGCATACATCGAAAAAGAGGGTATTATTTTGACTACTTGGAGAGAATTATCAGAAAGAAGAAAAAAAATTAAGGACTAATTAGTAGTTATAAAAAAACGAAAATATTTCATTACCCTTGTTTTTAAAACAGTAATTTACGAAAGTGAACTTCTTGATTATCGTAAATATTTTTATTCAATTATTGGTGAAATAAATAATGAGAATAATCGAATGGACCATAATAAGATAATTTTTATTATTATAATACGTTAAACTAATACAGTTGATCTTAATTAATAAGTAACACATTTTTAGATATATATGATATTTTTTTTGCATTCTTAAAAATTTTATTGTATTATTGTTATTATATTGATTATTAGACTCTAAAGTAATGTTGAATCTCCCTCAATTCTTTTATTATGAAAACAATATCACAAAATGAAATCAGCCCTGCAAAAGCTATAAGAAGATTTGCATTAAGAAATTACGAAACATACAAAATGCATTGTCAATCTCGTGATTTTGCGCCAATGCCTTTAAACGATTTTTTAAAAAACTATAACAGTTGATCTATTTTATCTAGCTTGTCGATAAGAGAAAAAAATTATTTTTAAAGGATTCCAAAACTGGGTAAACCGTATTAGTTTATGACTTGCAATTATCATAATTATTTTATAATTAATTGAACCTTCCAGTAGTTACATTGTACTTGATTTACTATTATTATTAGTAAATTTTTATATTTTTGATTCTATTCGAAGTCTTCTATTTTTATACTTTCACATTAATTAATCTCTTATAATATATTGAATATGAGTAATATAAAATTTATGTAAAATATGAAAACGCAACTTAAAGGGCAAGTAGCCATAATTACCGGTGGGGCAAGAGGTATTGGAGAAGCAGTTTGTACCTTATTTTGTAAAGCAGGTGCTACCGTAATTTTATGGGATATCATTGAAGAAGGTGTTTTTACTACCAAAAAAATAAAAGAAGCCGGAGGAAGTATAGCATTTAATAAAATTGATATAACCAACAGACAAGAGGTGCAAGTGGCTACAAAAAAAATTATAGATGCGTATGGTCGTATCGATATACTAATTAACAATGCCGGAATTGTACGTGATCGATCTTTTTTAAAAATGTCTGATGAGGAATGGGATCAGGTTATCAATGTCAATTTAAATGGGGTTTATAATTGTACGAAAGTTGTTATTCCTCATATGGTAAATGCTGGCTACGGCCGAATCGTTTCTGCTTCTTCGATCAATGGTTTACAAGGTGCTTATGGGCAAACAAATTATTCCGCCTCTAAAGCAGCAATAATTGGTTTTACAAGATCTCTGGCAAAAGAAGTTGGAAAAAATGGCATTACAGCAAATGTGGTTGCTCCTGGTTTTGTGTTGACCGATATGACCAAAACCATGCCCGAAGAGCTTTTAAAATCAAGTATAGAACAGATTCCTGTGAAAAGAGCCGGAACAGTAAATGACATTGCCTATGCATATTTGTATCTGGCATCACCCAATGCCGGATTTGTTAGTGGGCATACCCTTAGCGTGAATGGTGGGATGTTATAAAACTTCACTATAGTGGATCAACACTAAAACTTGGGGGCAAATATTTTAATTCATAGATTTGCTGGTTTA
>CAYPHN010000244.1:0-5404 GCA_964410265.1 uncultured Flavobacteriaceae bacterium
TCATATTAAACGCGAAGATTACCATCAAATAAGAAAGTTGAATATTTATAAAAACTTATATTTGTGTAGGTATTAGAAGTTGCAAGTAATAGAGGAACTATTTGAAACCCAAAGGTCAGAATTTAAACAAGCAATATGGAAACATATTTAATTTCAAAAATTAAATAAATCTCACTTTTTATACTTAATTTACAACCAACTAATTATTTAATAGAATACAAATGACATCTTACTTTATAAGTGAAATTAACAACATCGTAAAAGGTGAATTAATAGGGAATACCAGCCAAAAAATTGAAGGACCTGAAGAATTACAAAAAGCAAATAGCAATCAAATAACATTCATTGGAAGCAATAAATACTTGAAGTATTGGAAAGATTCAAAAGCCTGTGTTGCCTTAATAGATTACAATTTAAATATTGACCCAGGAGACAATCGTGCTTTTATTAAAGTGAAAAATGTTGACTTAGCGATGGCAAAAATATTAGAACTTTTTAATCCGGCATCACCTGTGTTTGATATAGATATACATCCAACTGCAGTAATACATGAAACGGCAAAAATTGGTAATGGCTGTAAGGTTGGTTCAAATTGTTATATAGGTAAAGATGTTGAAATAGGAAGCGGAGTAATTTTATACCCAAATGTTTGTGTATTTGATGAAACCTTTATCGGTGATAACACCATTGTTTGGTCTGGGACAATTATACGTGAACGCTGTATTATTGGTAGCCATTGTATTTTTCATACTAATGTAAGTATTGGAGCTGATGGGTTTGGATACAGACCAAGTAGCGATGGTAGACAACTGGTTAAGGTACCGCAGATAGGTAATGTTATAATTGGACATTATGTTGAAATTGGTGCCAATTCATGTGTTGATAGAGCAAAATTTAGTTCCACTATTATTGGTGATGGTTGTAAAATTGATAACCTAGTACAAATAGCTCATAACTGTATTTTGGGACGCTCTTGTGTTATGGCAGGACATGGCGGACTTGCAGGTTCTGTTACTTTAGGTGATGGGGTTATTATTGGTGGAAGTGCCTCTATTAAAGACCATACAACCATACATTCCGGCGCAACTGTTGGCGCTGGATCTGGAGTTATGAATGATGTGGAAGCAGGAAAAACTGTTTTAGGTTACCCTGCACAAGATGCTAGAGATATGTTAAAACAATGGATATCCGCAAGAAGAATTGTAAAAAATAAAAAACAATGGGAATAACAATTATTAAAAGTATAAATTAGTGGTTCTTTGATTATTCATTTTAATAGCAATTCAATTTGTTTTAAAAATATAACAAACTAAGTTATTAGAATAATATTACCTTGTAGAAAAGAAATAATCACCTTTTTTTATTTGGTTGATTTTTTTCTAAAATCGGTATTAAAAAACACTGCAAATTGCGTATACCATTTACCTACGGTATTTACTTGTTGATGCATCATACCTGCTTGCACATTAATATCTTTGTTAATTTGATAGCCCAATGCTCCATACAATCTATTTCTATCAAAATAGGTTTCTTCGGTATTTATAAAAACTTCATCATAAATGCCTAGAAAGAAAGTTCCTTTTTCAATAACTGGTTTATTTAATGGAATAAAAAGCATCAAACGATAGCGCAAACGCATTCTAAAATCGTCTGCAATCCACCGTTCTTCAACTCGATAACGGTGTTCAAATTTCACCCGTCCTATTTTGTTAGTAAGGATAAATTGTTGCCATATTCTATGCTCTTCTGTTTCTGGTGCACTTTGCTCAGAGTCATAAACAAAAGAAGGAATAAAGGCATAACCAGCAGTTACAAAAGCTTTTTCAGAAAAGTGATAATTAAGTCCAGCTCTTAGTAACCATTGTTCTGTATTATTTGGACTTATAGTATGATTTCGAAATTGTATTTCGGTGTGAATACTAAATTTATCTGAAATACGGTTAGTACCAAAATACATGAGCCAATTCCCTACTTTATCTTCTTGAGAAAACAAAGTTAAAGGGATTAAAAAAAATAGAGATAATTTGAGTAATTTACTAAAATTGAAAAGTTTCATATTATTATTTATACCAATTTAATAATACTCACCGCACTTAGCGAGTATAAGTTAAGACCTAACAGATATTAAAATCTGCTAGGTCTATTTTTTTTAATCTAAATATTATACTCAATACACTTAGCTTTTCGGTTTTTTCACTCTTTCTTTTTCCTGTCAATGCGCCAGCTGGCTCGTTCGCTAAAAGTGCCTTGCAGGCACTTTCTTTACGCTCCGCCCTGCCTTGATAAAAGAAAAAATAATTACGCTTAAATTTCCAAAAACCTAAGTGTAGTGAGTATACTTGTTACTTTTATAGCATTTCTACTTTACCAGATGATAAATGGTAAACTCCTCCTACAATTTTTATTTCTCCGTTGCTTTCCATTTCTTTAAGAATTGGGCTTTTTTCACGAATTCTATCCATTGTAAGTAATACATTATTTGCAACTGTTTTTGCAACCATTTTGTCGTTTGAAGAGTTAGATTCTCCTTCTACTTGACCAGCAGATAATTTAACTGCAGGCATGATATTAGAAAGTAAACCTGTTATGTTTCCTAGTTCTACTCCATCGCAAGCAGCTTTTACAGCGCCACATGCTTCGTGACCTAGAACCATTACCAATTTACTTCCAGCTACTTTACATGAGTATTCTAAGCTTCCAAGAATGTCTCCATTTTCAAAATTTCCTGCAACTCTTGCAACAAAAACATCGCCTATACTTTGATCAAAAACTATTTCAACAGGAACTCTAGAATCTATACAAGATAAAATTACTGCTTTCGGAAATTGCCCTCCTACGGTTTGTTTTACTTGTTCTAAATAATCTACATCTTCATTTTTTGCATCAATAAATCTACTATTTCCTTCTAATAAATCTGTTAAAACAGATGTTGGAGATAATGCGCTTTGTCCTTCTTTTGTGATTGTTGTTGTTCTCATTTGTATATTTTTTAATTTAATTGATTTACGCTTTAATTTTATCTAGTTTAAAAAATTCTATATAACTCGGAGGGTTTTCAATAACACCTCTTTCGGAAATTAATTTTATAGTAATATTTCGTTCTTTCGCTTTAAATGCAAAATCTTCCAATATTTCTATAACGTCAAAATCCAAGTGTCTTGTTTTTCTTACGTCTAGCTCTAGGTAAGAATTTTCTGAAAGACTATCAAGCTCTTTTAATATAGTCGCTTTATTAAAAAAGGTTACTTCTTCAGCCAAGGTCATTTTTATTCTTCCGTCATCTACATCTTCTTTATGTAAAAAATGAGAATTTTTGTAGCTATTCCTAAGCGCTATAATTATTCCTACACCTAAGCCTATACCTAATCCGTAAAGTAGATCTATAAAAACAATTCCTAAAACTGTAATTACAAATGGTACAAATTGCTTCCAACCTAAGAGATACATTTTCTTAAATAATTCTGGTTTAGCTAATTTCCAACCTACAATAAATAACACTGCTGCAAGTACAGACAATGGTATCATATTAAGTAATGTTGGGATAAGAAGTATTGAAATTAAAAGAAGAAAACCATGTATTATTGCAGATAATTTTGTTCTACCTCCCGACTGAATATTTGCTGAACTTCTTACAATTACTTGAGTTATTGGAAGCCCACCTATCATTCCAGATATTATGTTACCTGTTCCTTGTGCTAATAATTCTCTATTAGTTGGCGTAACATTTTTGTGTGGATCGAGTTTATCTGTAGCTTCTACGCACAATAACGTTTCTAAACTTGCAACCAAAGCTATAGTAAATGCAACAACCCATACTGCTGGGTTTGATATCGCGCTAAAGTTTGGTAAACTAAATTGACCAAAGAAAGAGTCTACACTATCTGGCACAGGAACACTTACTAAATGTGAGCTAGCAATAGCTAAAGTATCATTAGATTTTGTTAACACGTAAAATATAATAGATACCACAACTGCCACTAATGGCCCTTGTACTAATCTAAATATTTTTGCTTTTTTTGATAAAACCTTATCCCAAAGTATTAAAATAGCTAAACCTATAAATCCAATAAGTAGTGAGCCTAATTGAACATGGTTTATTGTATTAATAATTTCTGAGAAAGTATTTTCACCATCAACTTGAAAAAATGCAAAATCTCCACTAGGGTCTGGATCATATCCAAAGAAGTGAGGAATTTGCTTTAGTATAATGATTATACCAATTCCTGTTAACATACCTTTAATTACTGAAGAAGGGAAAAAATACCCAATTACTCCTGCTTTTAAAACTCCAAACACAATTTGTATAATTCCTCCTAACACTACGGCTACTAAAAAATCTTCATAACTTCCCAAAGAAATAATAGCAGCAAATACGATAGCTGCTAATCCTGCCGCAGGACCACTTACTCCAATTGTAGAGCCACTTAAAGCTCCTACAACAATACCCCCTACAATTCCTGCTATTAAACCAGAAAATAGTGGAGCGCCACTGGCTAATGCAATTCCCAAACATAAAGGAAGCGCAACAAAAAACACAACAATACTCGCTGGTATGTCGTTTTTTAAATACTTAAATGGGTTTGTTTTTTCATTATTCATAATATATCTTTGATTTAATTATTTATTTTTAAAAAATTTAAGGTTAATTCTGTATAAAAACTTGGTATTGCGTTCTGTTCTTTTACATTATCTGTAAGTGATGGTAAATGTTTTGCAAAATAATTTTGTTGATGAGAACCTTCAATTACAGTAGAAATTAGCATATGTGGATTTTTAAAATCTGATGCTATTTCTAAAACAATATCGCTTACTCTTTGTACTACTCTATTATATGCTTTAAAATATCCTTTCTTATTTTCTTCATCTACATTTTTTGTGTGATATGCTTTTATGGATTCAGAAAAAATTATTTCACTCAGTAAAACTTCATCTATATGTGTAAACGAGTTGTCTTTAAGTACAGGTTTTGTTAAAATATTGATTGCTTTTAATAATCTTTCCTTTGGAGATTCTATGTTGGTTGTTGCGAAAACAATTCGATATTCTGTCCAAGCCCAATACCAGCTGGTTAAATAAACCAACAACATATGCTTGTTTTTAAAATATCTATAAACTGAACTTTCGGGAGAGCTTATTGCTAATCCTAATTTTTTAAAGGTAAAATCCTCAAAGCCCATCTCGTTTATTAACTCGATACTTTTTGAAACAATATTTCGACCTAAGTCTGATGAGTCTGGGTTTTTAAGATATAAACCTGGACTAACTTGTATATGTATTTGAATGTTCTTCATATTCAAATGCAAATATAATAGTATTACAATCACTTATGCAAGTTTTATTTATAAATAATGTATTTATATAGTCTTAAATTAATTTTTTGGCATCATTTAGGTAACATAGTAGT
>CAYPHN010000245.1:0-5396 GCA_964410265.1 uncultured Flavobacteriaceae bacterium
ACTTAAGTTGTTTGACCTATGAAGCCCAGCGCTCTTGGCGCAGGGTAGTTCACAGCAGAAGAAAACTTAGACTATAATTTAGCAGAAAAAATATATTTAAAAATTACCGAATTAAAACCTTTGGAGCCTCAAAGTTACAGAGATTTGGCATTAATCTATGCTAAAAATAAAAAATATAACAAGGCTTTAAATATCTATTTAAACATTAAAAAAGATAAGTTTGTAGGAGTGAATTTTTCAGGATTGATGAAAAATATCAATAATGAAATGCGGCGATTAATATTAAATCACAAAAGTAAATTAACACTAACAGGAGTGCCAAAAGAATACTACAATCATGTACAATACGATGCCAGAATTGTTTTCGATTGGAATGATAGAGATGCTGATTTCGAGTTTCAATTTGTAAACCCTAAAAAGAAATTCTTTACTTGGTCACATACTAAAGATAAAAATGCCTCGCGAATTATTCGAGAAAATAATCAAGGGTTTAATGCAGAAGAATTTTTATTAACAGGGGTTGGTAAAGGGGAATGGATCATTAATATTGAAAGTAATATTAAAAATAAAAAAGAGCCAGTTGCGGTAAAATATACAGTATTTAAAAATTTTGGTAAGGCAAATGAAACTATAGAATCCAAATTATTAATATTGAATAACATATCTGGAAAATATACTATTGGCAGAATAAAAATTTAAACTTCATTAAACTAACTGTGTGCGTGTATTACTATATGATTCTTTAATATAAATTAAAAAATAATTTAAGACCGTTGCAAAACTGTCTTTTCACTTATTTAAGGTCATCTTTTACAACGGTCTTAATTTATATTAAAGAATCTGGTTTTATAAAAAATCAGATTCTTACTTTTAATTTATTCCTTATTCCTAAATACAAGTTGGTCATCAAAAGCATCTAGTAAAATATGACTTTTAGCTGTGATTTTTCCTGCTAAAATTTCTTTAGATAACTCGTTCAACACCTCTCTTTGAATAACTCTTTTAATTGGCCTTGCTCCGAATTGTGGGTTATAACCTTTAGCAGATAAGCTTTGTATAGCTTCCTCTGTAGCCGAAAAAACGATATGCTTATCTTTTAGCATTTTAGTTAATCCTTGTAATTGCAATTTTACAATTTGAGAAACTTCTTCTCTGTTTAAAGGTGTAAACATGATTATTTCGTCAATACGATTTAAAAATTCTGGACGAATTGTTTTCCGCAGTAATTCCATAACACCTTCTTTGGTATTTTTAATGACGACTTCACGATTATCCATATCCATATTCTCAAAATTTTCTTGAATGATGTGCGCACCTATATTTGAAGTCATGATAATAATTGCGTTTCTAAAATCTGCAACCCGTCCTTTATTGTCGGTTAACCTTCCTTCGTCTAATACTTGCAATAAAATATTAAAAGTATCGGGATGCGCCTTTTCTATTTCATCCAATAAAATTACTGAATAAGGTTTTCTTCTAACCGCTTCTGTTAATTGACCGCCTTCTTCATAACCTACATAGCCTGGAGGTGCTCCAATTAACCTACTTACCGCATGTCTTTCTTGATATTCACTCATATCAATTCTAGTCATGGCATTTTCATCATCAAACAAATAATCAGCTAAAGCTTTCGCGAGTTCGGTTTTTCCAACACCAGTTGTTCCCAAAAATAAGAAGGAGCCAATAGGTTTTTTACCATCTTGTAACCCTGCTCTAGATCGCCTAACAGCGTCAGAAACAGCTTCTATTGCCTCTTCTTGACCAACTACTCTTTTGTGCAATTCATCTTCTAATTGCAATAATTTAACACGATCACTTTGTAACATTTTTTGTACAGGTATACCTGTCCATTTTGCTACAACTTCTGCAATATCTTCGCTAGTAACTTCTTCTTTGATCAAAGAATTCTCCTGATTTTTTTCTAATTCAATTTGAAACTGTTCTAATTTTTCTTCAGCATCTTTGATTTTCCCGTATCTTATTTCAGCTACAAGTCCGTAGTTACCATCTCTCTCAGCTCTTTCGGCTTCGAGTTTGAATTTTTCAATACTTTCCTTAACGGATTGCACTTGATCAACAACTTCTTTTTCACTGGTCCATTTGGCATTGATTTCATTCCTTTTTTCTTTTATATTAGCCAATTCTTCATGTAGACTTTTCAACTTCTTTTTGTCGTTTTCTCGCTTAATCGCTTCAATTTCAATTTCTAGTTGCATAATTTTACGGTCTAACACATCCAACTCTTCTGGTTTTGAATTGATTTCCATCCGTAATTTTGCTGCAGCTTCATCCATTAGATCAATAGCCTTATCTGGTAAAAACCGATCAGAAATATAGCGTTGAGAAAGCTCAACCGCCGCAATTATTGCACTGTCTTTAATTTGTACTTTATGGTGTGTTTCGTATTTGTCTTTAATACCTCGTAAAATAGATATAGCACTTTCTGTATCTGGTTCGTCCACTTTAACTTTTTGAAAACGTCGTTCTAAAGCTTTGTCTTTTTCAAAATATTTTTGATATTCATCAAGTGTTGTTGCACCAATCGCCCTTAATTCGCCTCTAGCTAGGGCAGGTTTTAAAATATTTGCTGCATCCATAGCTCCTTGTCCGCCTCCTGCACCAACAAGTGTATGTATTTCATCAATAAACAACACAATTTCTCCTTCAGATGCAATTACTTCTTTAACTACCGATTTTAATCGTTCTTCAAACTCACCTTTGTATTTTGCACCTGCAATTAATGCACCCATATCCAAAGAGTAAATGGTAATATTTTGTAGATTTTCGGGTATATCTCCTTTAACAATTCTGTGTGCTAATCCTTCTGCAATAGCAGTTTTACCCGTACCAGGTTCACCAATTAATATTGGATTATTTTTTGTACGACGAGACAATATTTGTAAGATTCTTCTAATTTCTTCATCTCTTCCAATTACCGGATCTAATTTTCCATCATTGGCAAGTTGATTCAAGTTCTTGGCAAATTTATTTAAAGAATTATAAGTTTCTTCTGCACTTTGTGAAGTAACTTTATTTCCTTTTCGCAATTCTTCAATGGTATTCAATAGATCTTTTTCATTGATTCCGTTGTCTTTTAAAAGTTGTGTGGTTGCTCCTTTTGAATTTAAAATGGCTAATATTAAATGCTCTAAAGAAACATATTCATCTTTCATTTTTTTAGCAACATTACTTGCATCGATAAGCATTTTATTTGCATTTTTAGAAAGCATTAAATCACCTCCATCAACTTTAGGAAAGCTCTTTATAATGCTTTCTAAAGTTTGTTTAAATAGGTCGATATGAACACCAAGTTTATTAAGAATAAAAGGTGTTACGTTTTCATCAATTTCAAATACACCTTTTAAGATATGTGCATTTTCAATTTGTTGATGACCAAAGCCTTGTGCAATTTGCTGCGCTTTTTGTACTGCTTCTTGGGATTTTATAGTGAAATTATTAAAATTCATAATTCTTATTTTTAAAGTTCAAATTATGAATATCAAAATGTATTCCAATGGTAAGATTGTAAAAAAATATGTCAAAAAGTCTGTCATTTAAGGCGTTAGCTGACTTTTTGACTGTTTAATTACAGGTTGGGTTTAAGAAATAAATTGTACTTATTACTTAACTTTTGCAAAGTATTTTTTATCTGCATAAAAAGTTCCGAAAGGAATTACAGATGCCAATAAAATAATTATAAAAGCTTTATTATTCCATTGGTATTCAGGTTTAATAAAAAATGCCAATAGTACATAAGCAATAAAAAAGATACCATGTGGCATGCCCAAAGATTTAACTAAAATGTCATTATTGCCAAAATATTTTAATGGGACAGCAATAAAAAGCAATAATAAAAATGAAATTCCTTCCAAATAACTAACAATTCTAAAAATATTTCTCATTCTAAAAATTTGTGCAAATGTATGTATTTAACATTGTATTTTTTGAAAACATTTACTTTGCTTTTATGTTATCAAATTTACTATTGTATAAAAATTAATTACAACTTTAATCATTGACTAACAATCAAGTCATTATTCTTTGTTCGTGAGACTCTAAAAAATTAATTTCAATTTTTTAGTTAGTTGAACTTTTTTTCAGCGGGATCTTGGTTAATACCTCAACTCTTGGGTCGATTCCTAGTATTGGGTTCAGTCCGTCAGCTGACGGATGGGGTTTAACCTTTTATTCTTAAAGCGTAGCGGCCTTATATCTTTTTCGGACACGAAAGCATTATTGATAGTTATAGATCTAAACTATTTAAAAGTTCTTTTAATTTAGGATTTGATGGGCGAGGAGCGTTCGCATCATATATATTACCATCTTTATCAATTAAAATAAATCGTGGTATCCCTTGTATATTATAGGCTCTTACAAAATCAGAATTCCAATCTTTATCTGCCATAATTTGAATACCTTGTAGGTTTTCATCTTTTACCATTTTTAACCACTTGTCTTTATGTTCCATCTTATCAATAGACATACTAAGAATAACAAGGTCAGTACCTTTGTACTCCTCATCCATTTTTTTTAAAAATGGTATTTCACGTTTACAAGGCCCACACCAAGTAGCCCAAACATCTACATAAACATATTTACCTTTTAAATCATCTAAAGAAACATTTTTACCATTTGTATCGGGATAGTTGAATTTTGGTGATGGAGAACCTTTTTTAAATGCGGCATAGTTTGTATTTTCTTTTACATAATTAGATTTATAAAAATCAATTAATTTAATATTATTTTCTTTTTCTACTTTAAGTACTTCAGTATCAATATCATTAGCATTTGTCAATAAGTCATCTAATTGTTGACTTACCTCAATCATTCGGCTATCGAAAGCATCTTTATTTAACTCGAATACCGATTTGTAATTATCTAATTTTTCATTTTTAATGAATTGTAATTTTGTAGTTAAATAATTATTTGTGCTGGCTCCTTCACCTTCAAATTGGATAGAATTAGGGAAATCATTACTATCAAAATTTAAAACAACATCATAACCATTTCTCAAATAGATAATGGATTGTTTGCTTCCATCATTAAATCCGTGAAAACCATCAGTAACTTTTAACGTGTCTTTAAAAGTACCATCTTTATTTATTTTTATATCTTTTTTGAATTTTTTACCCATAATGGTAAGCATTTCAGAATCTGTATTTGTAATCTTACCTTGAAAACTCACATAGTCTTTAGGTTCATTTTTACATGAAAACAGTACAATCACAACAGTAAATAATAGAAATTTTTTCATTAGATTTTTTTTAATTTTTCAAATCGTACAAATTTATACTATTCACATGAATAAATTTAGATGTTTGTGTTAAACAAAGTTAAAAATTAATATGACTATCGGATTCTCTACACCTTGTTTTCCCATTTACAAGAAACAGAGG
>CAYPHN010000246.1:0-5367 GCA_964410265.1 uncultured Flavobacteriaceae bacterium
TCTGTTTACAAGCTTCGGGTATTTTAATGATGAACAAACAAACATTAAGGTTTTAAAGAATTTTAATGCTGCCTTATACACAAACGGACATATTGTTATTGATTTTTTAAATATCAAAAAAGTTGAAAAGGAATTGGTTCTAAAGGAATTGATAGTTAAAAAGGGCATTTCTTTTTCAATCACTAGAAGTATTGATAAAGATTTTCTTATTAAAGATATTGTATTTGATGCAGATAATAAACAGCACCACTATACCGAAAAATTACAATATCTGAATCTTGAAAAATTGAAATATTTTGCCGAAAAAGCGCAATTAAAGGTAAAACACATTTTTGGAGATTATAACTTGAAATCTTTTAATGAGGATAAATCAGACAGATTAATACTAATATTACAATGAGTTATTTGGTCTTAATATTAGCAATATTTCTTGGATATGCATTGGTTTTAATTTTAAAACCAAGCACCAAAATTATTCAACTATTACTTTCTTTTAGTGGCTCTTACCTGCTGTCAATCACAGTTTTACATTTGTTACCAGAAATATTTACAAGTCCCAATAAAAACATAGGGTTATTTATCTTATTAGGAATAGTGTTTCAAACTACCTTAGAATATCTTTCAAAAGGTGCCGAACATGGGCATATTCATATACATGATATTAAAAACAATACACCCTGGTTATTAATAATCAGTTTAAGTATTCATGCATTTTTAGAAGGAATGCCTTTAGGTTTTGCTGATAATAAAGAATTACTTTGGGCTATTGTTATTCATAAAATTCCTATTGCGATCATTCTAACAGTATTTTTTAAAAAAGCCAACTTCTCGAATTACAAGATCTTATTATTTCTATCAGTATTTGCTTTAATGAGCCCGCTAGGTAATTTTATTTCACAACAGGTTGCATTTATTAAGCCATACGAAATGCAAATCAATGCCTTGGTTATTGGGATTTTACTACATATTTCAACAGCAATATTATTTGAAAGCTCAGAGAACCATCAATTTAATATTAAAAAATTTATCGCTATAATTATTGGGTTTGCAATTGCTTTTATTAGCTTATAACTGAGTTCAACCTTAGGTTTATATTATAATTAATTGGCAACTTCACTAATAAACTTAATACGCATCAATCGTAATTCTTCTTCATCATAATCACCGTCAAATTCATCTAAGGCAAGTTGAATTTTATCGTCTTCGGCTTCCATAAAATATTCAAAAATTTCTTCTTGCTGTTCTTTTTCTTCGGATTCGGCTTCCATTGATTCCATTTCTTCTTGCTGTTCTTCATCCAACAAATCATCAATACAATAGTTAATATTTATTTTTGTACCCGAATAAACTATTCGTTCCATCAATTTGATAAGCTCTTCCATTTCAATACCCTTCGCTTTTGCTAAATCGATTAATTGTATTTTTTTATCCGTATTTTGAATAATATAAAGTTTTAATCCTGAATTTACGCCAGTACTTTTTACAATTAAGTCATCCGGTCGCATAATATCATTTTCTTCTACATATCTTGAAATTAATTCAATAAATGCTTTGCCATATTTTTTTGCTTTACCATCTCCAACGCCATGAATATTAGCCATTTCTTTAATTTCAATCGGATATTTTAAGGTCATATCTTCTAAAGAGGGATCCTGAAAAACAACAAATGGAGGTACGCCTAATTTTTTACCAACCCTTTTGCGCAAATCTTTGAGCATAGACATTAATTTTTCGTCTGTTGCCGCACCCGAACCTTTGGTGTTTGTAATTATATTCGCACTGTTACCTTCATCATAAGAATGATCTTCCGTCATCATAAACGAAACAGGATTTTTTATAAAATCTAAACCTTGGGCTGTAAGTTTTAACACACCGTATTGTTCAATTTCTTTTGATAAGTAATTGGCAACCAATACTTGCCTTATCAATGCCATCCAGTGCTTATCAGTTCTTGCCTTTCCAACCCCAAAAAAATCTTGTTTATTTGTTTTATGAGAGATAAGCAAGGCATTTTCTTTACCTATAAGCGTATTTACAATTTCTTTTGACCTGTATTCTTCTTTTGTTTTTTTTACAACTTCCAAAAGTATTTTTACATCCTCTTTGGCTTCACTTTTCTTTTTAGGATTTCTTACATTGTCATCCATATCCGCTCCTTCTCCATTTATTTCATCAAATTCCTCACCAAAATAATGCAATAAAAATTTCCTGCGAGAAATAGATGTTTCTGCATAGGCAACTACCTCTTGCAATAAAGCATTCCCTATTTCTTGTTCCGCAACAGGTTTATTTGATAAAAATTTCTCTAATTTTTCAATATCCTTATATGCGTAATAGGATAAGCAATAACCTTCACCACCATCTCGTCCCGCCCTTCCGGTTTCTTGATAGTAACTTTCTAAACTTTTTGGAATATCATGATGAATCACAAATCTAACATCAGGTTTATCAATACCCATACCAAAGGCTATAGTAGCAACAACAACATCAATATCCTCCATCAAAAACATATCTTGATGTCTTGCCCTTGTTTTTGCGTCTAAACCGGCGTGATAAGGAACCGCTTTTACCCCATTCACCTGCAAAATTTGAGCTATTTCCTCTACTTTTTTTCTACTCAAACAATAAATGATACCCGACTTGCCTTGATAATTTCTTATAAACCTAATGATGTCTTTTTCAACATCTTTTGTTTTAGGTCGAATATCATAAAATAAATTTGCTCTGTTAAATGAAGCCTTAAAGGTATTTGCATCTGTTATACCCAAGTTTTTTAGAATATCTTCTTGGACTTTTTCGGTAGCTGTAGCGGTTAAACCAACAATGGGTAGATCGCCAATTTTTTTAATTATATTTTTTAAATTTCTATACTCCGGTCTAAAATCATGACCCCATTCAGAGATACAATGTGCTTCATCTATAGCAATAAAAGAAATTTTTTGTCTTTGTAAAAATTCAACATATTCATCTTTTGTTAAAGACTCAGGAGCAACATATAATAATTTGGTTATACCACTTTCAATATCGCTTTTTACCCTTGCTATTTCACCTTTATTTAACGAAGAATTTAAAACATGTGCAATACCATATTCTGTAGAAATACCTCTCATGGCATCCACTTGATTTTTCATTAAAGCAATTAATGGAGAAACTACAATTGCGGTACCTTCTTGAATAAGAGCGGGCAATTGATATATTAACGATTTACCTCCCCCAGTAGGCATTACAACAAACGTACTTTTACCGCTCATTAAACTCTCAATTGCAAATTGCTGTAATCCTTTAAATTTATTAAAACCAAAATATTTTTTTAAACTCTCTAAAAGATCAATTTTTATCACTTTCATTTATGTATTTATCTATTTTTGAATACTTTTGCAAAATTAATACCAAACTCATTTATGGAGGATAAATTATTATTGTATTTCGACTGATTAGTACTAAAAAGCAATAATACTATAAAGATAATGTAATATTTTTTAATTTTAATAATAAATATTTTGAATAAAGATAAAAATATTTTAAAAACAGCAATTAAAACAATTTTAATAGAAGCTGATGCGATAAAAAATTTAGCGAATTTATTAAATAAGGATTTTGAAGATGCAGTAAACGCAATTTACGAATCAAATGGTAGAGTAATTGTAACAGGTATAGGTAAAAGTGCCAATATTGCATCAAAAATCGTTGCTACATTAAATTCTACAGGTACACCATCTATTTTTATGCATGCAGCGGATGCGATTCATGGTGACTTGGGTAATATTCAAAAAGATGATATTGTAATTTGTATCTCAAAAAGTGGTAATACACCCGAAATTAAAGTGCTTGTTTCACTAATTAATAATTACGGTAATAAAATTGCCGCAATTACAGGTAACCCAGATTCTTTTTTAGCAAAAAACTCTAATTTTGTTTTGAACTCTTATGTAAAAAAAGAAGCTTGCCCCAATAATTTGGCACCAACAAGCAGTACCACAGCACAATTAGTAATTGGTGATGCGCTTGCTGTTTGCTTATTGAATTTAAAAGATTTTACTAAAAATGATTTTGCCAAGTACCATCCCGGTGGATCTTTAGGTAAAAAATTGTACTTACGTGTTCATGCCATTGTAAAGAACAATGAAGTTCCAAAAGTGAATAAAAACTCTTCTGTAAAAGACGTTATAGTAGAAATATCGAAAAAAAGGTTAGGTACTACCGCAGTAATTGAAGAAGGTAGAATAATCGGTATTATAACCGATGGTGACATAAGGCGTATGCTTGAAAACAATACAAATATTAGTGATTTATTTGCCAAAGATATCATGAGTAACAATCCAATTATCATTGATTGCAACACTATGGCTATCAAAGCATTGAATATCATGCAAAAAAACAACATCACACAAATTTTAGTTACTGAAAATGATATTTATATCGGTGTTGTTCATTTTCATGATTTATTAAAAGAAGGGATCATTTAAGTCCCCAAAATAAATCATATATATTAAACAAGATTATCAAAAGCTAGTTATATTATTCTTTAATTTTAGTTACTTTTGGCTTTATAAAAATTAGAAACATGAGTGAGCAACCAGGTGAAATGTCATTTTTAGACCATTTAGAAGTTTTACGTTGGACCTTGATACGATCAACATTAGCCATTTTTGCATTTGGTATAGTTGCATTTATGATGAAAGATTTTATTTTTAATGATATTATCTTATCTCCTAAAGACCCTTCTTTTGTTACCTATCGTTTTTTATGTTTTGTGTCGCAAAGTATAGGTACTCAAGGTTTGTGTATTGATGAAATACCATTTATAGTACAAAGCAGAACTATGGCTGGGCAATTTTCAGCCCATATTTGGACGTCTTTTGCCTTTGGGTTTATTTTGGCCTTTCCTTACATTATTTGGGAAGTTTGGAAATTTTTAAAACCAGCGCTTTATGAAAAAGAGAAAAAAAATGCCAAAAGTTTTATTATTATAACTTCATTTTTATTCTTTTTGGGCATTTTATTTGGTTATTATGTAATCACACCGCTTTCTGTTAATTTTTTAGGAAGTTATACTGTGGCTGATGAAGTGAAGAATAATTTCGACCTAAGCTCATACACCGCTTTATTAAAAGCTTCGTGTCTTTCTTCGGGGTTTATTTTTGAAATGCCAATAATTATCTATTTTTTAACTAAAATGGGATTAGTAACACCCGAATTTTTAAAAAAATACAGAAAATATGCATTGGTTATGGTATTGATATTAGCTGCATTAATAACACCTCCAGACATTATTAGCCAAGTTATTGTAGCTATACCAATGATTATTCTTTATGAAATTAGTATAAAAATATCTAACTTTATTATTAAAAAACAAGAAAAAGAAAA
>CAYPHN010000247.1:0-5348 GCA_964410265.1 uncultured Flavobacteriaceae bacterium
TGATAAATAAGAAACTAAGGCTAGTGATTTAGTTTTTCAGCAGACCCTAAGTAAATATCACTTTTTATACTATCCCTTGATCCAGATTCCACGGCATAATTAATACCTCTGGGGGCGGTGATTTTTAATAAAATTTTAATATGGGTGGTACCCCCTACCTAATAATCAATAACCTTTCGGGTGCATTTTAGTATAAAAAGCATCAATTAATTGGCGCAAAAAGAAATAATGAAAAGTTTATCTGTGTTAGTTACATTAATATTTAATACACTCACTATTTGTACTTATTAATTTTTGAAATAGGTTTCTTAGAATCATTTAATTCTTCATATGGCATTCGATTTTCATCTTCTCCCGCATAGTTCTTTTCAAGTTTTGTTATACCACATGTAGCAACTATTTCTTTACAAAAATATCGATCACATTCAAGAAAAAATGTTATAATGAACCTATCATGAATTGTATCCTCAATATCCCAATAAGTTGTTCTCCTTTGTAGTTTTCCATCTTCGTCACGATACTCAATATCCTTAATGACAGTTGGTAATTTATTTATCTCTGATGGAGTTTTTTTACTCTGTCTTCTTAAGTATCCCTAAAACTCCATCTTTACATTTTGGACAAGGTAATCTAGGAAACTTATTTAATATAAGCCCATTATAATCAATAATCATTTTTAGTTCTTTTAAAATTAAATAGTTTGTGTCTGTTCATACATAAGCATTAATTTTCCTGTAATCTCAGCAGCTTTATTATTAAATTCTTTCAGATAATCACGTGGGTTTTTTTGAGTAACTTTACCTTGAGAATTCATTTTATCCATATTCTGATAACTATCAAAATCTAAATCAGATCCTTCGTCGCCTTTAAGAACATGATGTATATGATGAAATGTATTAACTTGAGCATGGGCAAAGCTATTCCTAATAGCCGATAAATTAGTCAAATCATTGTAAAGCTTAATATCAATAATATCAAGTCCTCTTAATACTTTAGCTTTCCCTACAAATCCTATAATCGAAGAATTTAATACTATTTTCCCAAAATTTTCCTCATTCTTAGGTTTGAAATACTCTTTTATTAACAGATCAAGTATAGATTCAATAAAAATTAATTCATTTACAACAAATCCTCTAGCCTCCTCAAGATTGAAGTCCTTTAAATATTTTTTCTCATTTGTTACTCTTTTAAATAGTTTACTCATAATTTTAAATCCTATAGAGTTAATTATTAACTTGAAATAAATAATTTTAAAGTTAGTACACCTTATCGATTAAAATAACAACAAAGTAATTTTTTTCTTCTATATCATGACGAAACTATAATTTATATTTTATAATTTGGTCTCTATAAACTAAATAATCTTAAAATATGCTTTCAAAATTAAACTTTTCCAATTTTATTTTAAAAATAATAATTATATTTGGTTTCAGTACAAGCTTATTTGAGCTACAAACTTTAAATGCCCAAATGAATCCATTACCCCAAATAATTAATAAGTGTAAAAAGTCCATAGTTCCGATTACGGGAATTGATAAAAAACTAAAAGGCGGAAACTCTCATTTAGGAACTGGTGTTTTTATAGGTGAAAAGAATAATCCATCTGTATTTATTTTAACATGCGAACACGTAATTGCAATAAAGGATAACAGCAATAAAACGTCAAAAATAGTTGACCAATTATTTGCTAATGTAAACACTATGAATGGTGAAGTAAGACAAGTTCCATTGGAATTAGTTTATACTGACGAGGAAAATGACTTCGCTATCTTAAAACTAAATTACGCTGGACTAAAAAAATTAATTGATAAAGGAAATCAACTAGATTTATTAATTATAGCTTTTGATAATTTTTTAGATTCTGATGAATTATTAGAGGGAGATAATCTTGTTTATCTTGGGTATCCCATGACTTTAGGTGTCGAGGAAAGTAATTTTCCAATAGCAAGAAAGGGAATGGTTGCACAAAATAATCCCAAAAATACAAACTTCTTAATTGACGGGTTCGTTCAAGGAGGAAGTAGTGGTAGTCCTGTTTTTATGTATAAAAATGGAACTTATAAACTATGTGGATTGATTCAATCATACCCAACAGACTCTTCTCAAATTTTTAAGGACAAAAACACTAGATATCCAGGTTACGCAATTACTAACCCAGGATTGACAAATTCAAAGAAGATCAATGTTATTTCAAATGTGTTAATAAGCGTGTTAGGATTTAAGCCTATAAAAAAATAGACTTTAAATCATATCCAACTCAATCCAAAAACATGTCCAAAAAAAAAGCTTCCTATAAAATAGAAAGCTTCTTGTTGACCCACAAGGATTCGAACCTTGACTGACGATACCAAAAACCGGAGTGCTACCGTTACACCATGGGTCAATTGCGGCTGCAAATTTAATACAAAGTTTTTGATTGACAAAACAGTTTTTTTATTTTTTTTTAAGAGATATATTTCCTTAAAACATCTATTTTTTTGATCTAAAAGACAATTAAAGTTGGTCTTAATGTTTTGCAATTAAAAGTAAAGCAGCTATGCCTTTACCCTAGTTATAAATATTCTTGCAAGTAAGCATACCATCAACATAAAAATAAAACATAGAACTATCCTTCTAATTTACACTACAAACTATATGATGGTTTTAATGAATTCCAGTTATATTCCATTAATTTCAGTAAATTCGCCTCAGAATTAAATTATATCTATGCTGTCTTTTAATTATAAAAAATACAACACCATATTAGGTTGGTTGGCTTTTGCAATTGCATTATTAACCTATACACTAACCCTTGAACCTACAGTAAGTTATTGGGATGCAGGTGAATATATTGCTACATCCGTTAAATTAGAAGTAGGCCATCCGCCAGGAGCGCCACTTTTTCAAATGTTAGGCGCATTTTTTGCCATGTTCACTTCCGATACATCACAAATAGCCATGATGGTAAATTTTATGTCGGCTTTGGCTAGTGCATTTACCATATTATTTTTATTTTGGACGATCACCGCACTTGCTAAAAAAGTTGTAATAAAAGAAGATAAAGAGCTGTCAACATCTAGCTCTATTGCCATTTTAGGCAGTGGTTTGGTAGGAGCTTTGGCATATACATTTTCAGATAGTTTTTGGTTTAGTGCCGTAGAGGCAGAAGTGTATGCCATGTCATCATTTTTGATGGCCTTGTTATTTTGGCTGGCACTTCACTGGGAAGCTGAAATGGACAAACCTAGAGGTAACAAATGGTTACTTTTGATTAGTTTTATAGTTGGTTTATCTTTTGGTGTACACATACTTTCATTATTGGTAATTCCTCCAATTGTTTTTATTTATATATATAAAAAGCATCCAGAGTTAAATACCAAACAATTCATATTGGCCAACCTAGTTTCTATCTTGGTTTTGGCTTTTGTATTTAAATTTTTATTTCCATACACCTTAACATTTTTTAGCGCTTCCGAACTTTTCTTTGTCAACACCATTGGTTTGCCATTTGATTCGGGAAGTATTATTGCAGGGCTTATTTTGGTGGCATTATTTTATTTTGGCCTAAGATACACACGTAAAAACAACAAGTATACCATCAACCTTTTGTTATTGTCTGTTGTATTTATCATGATAGGATTTTCGTCGTGGTTGATGTTGCCTATTAGAGCAAATGCGAATACAACAATCAATGAAAACAACCCTTCCAGTGCTCGTGAATTATTGGCTTATTACAATCGTGAGCAATATGGTGATGCAAATGTATTTTATGGGTCTTACTATTCAGAAACAGGTGAAAAAGACAAAAAAACTCCTTTTCGAGATGGCAAACCAAAATACGAAAAAGATGAAAAAGCAGGAAAATATATCATTGTAAATAATTATAAAAATGCTTTAAATAATTTTAGTGATAAGCATAAGGGGTTTATCCCTAGAATGGTCGATCCAACGGTTAGTGTTGTAAATAATTATAAGGCTATTGCCGGGATTCCGCAACGTAGTAAACGTAGGCCAACTTTTGCTGAAAATATCACCTTTATGGTGAAATTTCAATTTGGATATATGTATGGCCGGTATTTTATGTGGAATTTTGTTGGAAAACAAGATGATGTCCAAGGAAATTTAGACAATCATGGAAATTGGATTAGTGGTATCACATTTATTGATGAAATATTTAGGGGCTCTCAAAAAAATCTACCTAGTGAAGTTTTAGAGAACAAAGGAAGAAATAAATACTATTTTTTACCCTTGATTTTAGGGCTGATTGGTTTGTTTTTTCATCTTAAAAAAGATAAAAATAATTTTTATGTTTTGCTCTTGTTTTTTGCCTTTACCGGATTGGCAATTATCTTTTATACCAACCCAAAACCCTTTGAACCAAGGGAAAGAGATTATGCAGTTGTAGGTTCATTTTATGTTTTTGCCATTTGGATTGGCTTTGGTGTCTTGGCCTTATTTGAGCAATTTAAAAATAAGTTCAAACCAAAACCTTTAGCCATTGCCGTTTCTGTTATTGGTTTATTGGCAGTACCAACTATTATGGCAAAAGAAAACTGGGATGACCATGACCGATCAGGAAAATATGCAACTTATAATAATGCCAAAGCTTATTTAGATTCTTGTCAGGAAAATGCTATCATGTTTACCATTGGTGATAATGATACTTTCCCGCTTTGGTATATGCAAGAAGTTGAAAATTATCGTACCGATATTAAATTAATCAATACCAGCTTGTTTGCCAAAGATTGGTATATAGATCAGCAAAAAAGAAAAACCTATGAGGCAGATCCTATTCCAGGTCAGTTAACGCACAATGATTATAAAGAAGGCTCCTTAGATGTAGCTTATCATTACCCATATCCATACCCCCAATTTAAAGATTCTATTGTTGATATTAAATTTTTTATGCGATGGATAGCAAGTGATGATACCAGAACAACTATTGATTTTGAAGAAAATGGCCATCCAGAAAAGGTATACCCAACCAATAAAATTAGGTTGATGGTTGATAAAGAGGCTGTACTTAAAAATGGAATTGTTGCCGCCAAAGATTCTGCGCTAATTGTACCTTATATTGATATAATAATATCAGAAGCTGCTTTGATCAAAAACAGAATTTTAATGCTAGATGTTTTGGCCAATAACAACTGGGAAAGACCTATTTACTTTACAGGAGGTGCCCAAGCCGCTGAAGAATACATTTGGTTAAAAGATTATTTACAACTTGACGGATTGGCTTATAAGTTTGTACCCATTAAAACACCTATCAATAACAAAAGCTTTATGGATATGGGGCGAATTGACACCGAAACCATGTACGCCAATGTTAAAAAATGGACTTGGAAAAACTCTAACAGTGATATTTATGT
>CAYPHN010000248.1:0-5333 GCA_964410265.1 uncultured Flavobacteriaceae bacterium
AGCTATCGGCAAAAAGGACAAAACTTGGTATGACTAAAATATGTATGACATGACACTTGGTATTGTCAAGAACTAGTTGATATCAATAAAAAAGCAATTCCCATAAGTAGAAGTTACAAAAAAGATGTACTACTTAGATTAGAAAATGTTTAGTTAAAAAATTATCTTTGAACAAAATTTACTGTTTTGACTGAAAACGATTTTATCTTTAAAAAATACAACTCAAATAATTTAAAAAATGGAATTTTTACATGGAGAAGTCCGAGTAATATTGCTTTGGTAAAATATTGGGGGAAAAGCGAACCGCAAATTCCTAAAAATACTTCTATCAGCTTTACCTTAAATAATTGTCATACAACAACAACTTTAGAGTTTTCAAAAAAAGTAATTCCTTCAAAAGAATATGGTATTCAAGTGATTTTTGAAGGAGAAATAAATAAAGATTTTAAACCCAAAATTATAACTTTTTTTGAAAGAATTGAAAAATATATTCCGTTTATCACGGAATATGATTTTGTAATCAAAACCGAAAATTCTTTTCCTCATAGTAGCGGCATAGCTTCTTCGGCAAGTGGATTGAGTGCCTTGGCTTTATGTTTGATGCGTATTGAAAAAGCATTCAACCCTAATATAACTAATGATTATTTTAATAAAAAAGCATCGTTTTTAGCTCGATTAGGGTCTGGCAGTGCTGCCAGAAGTATTGAAGGCGAAATAGTAGTTTGGGGTGAACATGATGATTTTTCGCATAGTTCTAATCTTTACGGAATAAAATACCCTAATAATATTCATGTAAATTTTAAAAATTACCAGGACACTATTTTGTTGGTTGACAAGGGCGAAAAAAAAGTTTCAAGTACCCTCGGTCATAATCTTATGCATGAACATCCATTTGCAAAAGCAAGATTTGAACAGGCCAACAGAAATATTTCAACGATGAATAAAATTCTTCAAAATGGCGATCTTAAAGCGTTCATACAATTGGTAGAAAGTGAGGCCTTAACCTTGCACGCCATGATGCTAACTTCTAAGCCCTATTTCATTTTAATGAAATCAAATACTCTAAAAATTATAGAAAAAATATGGGATTATCGGAAGCGCAACCAATCTGATATTTGCTTCACACTAGATGCCGGTGCCAATGTACATGTGCTGTTTCCTGAAAAGGAAAACGACCAAGTTAATACGTTTATTACAAAGGAATTAATAGCTTTTTGCCAAAATAATCAGTATATTTGTGACAAGGCCGGAACTGGAGCGAGGCAATTGTAAAAAAGAAATTCCGATTCCATTTTCATATAAAATTTTATTTTATCTGATTATTTTAAATAGAGAAAATTAACCCAATATATTTAAATCGACTTTATAGTTGCATAAATATGTGTTTTATTAACTACAATTTCTCTAATTATGAAAAATATTATTTCACTAATACTAGTAATTTTATTGGCAATACCACTTACTTTATCTGCTCAAAACGATACTATTTGGTACGATAGCAATTGGAAAAAAACCACAAAAAATAATGCGAACTTTTACCGTAGTAACGTAATTAAAAAAGGAGACTCTTTTTGGTTTGTAGATTATTATATTTCTGGATCTAAACAAATGGAGGGCTTGTCATTAGATAAAGAAAAGGAAGTATATCAAGGCGAAATAAAATGGTATCATGAAAATGGAAAAATCTTTCAAAATGTTAACTACAAAGATGGTATCTTAAACGGTAAAAGACAAGTGTATTTTGAAAATGGTAAACTAAAAAGTGAAGAAAGTTATACACAAGGAAAGAAAAATGGTAAATGGAAAGCATGGTTTGATAATGGTAGTATAAAAGAAACCGGTTTTTTTGAAAATGGTCAAAAAGAAGGTGTATGGAAAAGTTATTATTTGAATGGCAAATTAAAAAACGAAGGTAAATATGTTTTCGACAGAAAAGTGGACATTTGGAAAACAAACTATTATGATGGCACTGTTGAAAATCAATAATTTGCAGTTTTTATACAAGTTTTTATCTAACTTAACGTTTAATAAATGTTTACAATATTAATTTCTATATATATTTGTACCCAAATTGTTATAAACATTAAAGAATTACTAATGAAAGGACCTTTATTTTATGCTAAAATTTTACTTTTTGGTGAATATGGTATTATTAAAGATTCGAAAGGATTAGCTATACCTTATAATTCTTACCAAGGTGCTTTAAAAGTTTCTGATGTTTTCACAGACAAAGCCAAAAAATCAAATAAAAAATTACTTGAGTTTTACGATTATTTGTTGCTTTTAAAAGATGCGTCTGTTCAACTGAGATTAACAGAGTTCGAAAAAGATATTTCAAATGGCATGTACTTTGATTCCAGTATACCGGAAGGTTACGGTGTTGGAAGCTCTGGAGCTTTAGTTGCTGCGATTTATGATAAATACGCAAATAATAAAATTACCGTTCTTGAAAATTTAACACGAGATAAATTATTACAACTTAAAATTACATTTTCATTAATGGAGTCGTTTTTTCATGGAAAAAGCTCTGGTCTCGACCCTTTAAATTCTTATTTAAGTATACCAATATTAATCAATTCTAAAGACCATATAGAAGCAACAGGAATTCCTTCACAAAAAGAAGGCAAAGGTGCTGTTTTTTTGTTAGACTCTGAAATGGTTGGCAAAACACAACCTATGGTTAATATTTTCATGAATAAAATGAAAAATGAAGGCTTTAGAAAAATGATAGACCATGATTTTGCAAAATATACAGACGCCTGTATTGATGATTTTTTACACGGTGATGCAAAATCTTTATTTAGCAACGTAAAAAGTCTTTCAAAAGTAGTTTTAAAACACTTTAAACCAATGATTCCTAAGTCTTTTCACCTACTTTGGAAACAAGGTATTGAGACCAATGATTATTACTTAAAACTTTGTGGATCAGGTGGTGGTGGTTATATTTTAGGATTTACAGAAGACTATGACAGAACAAAAAATATATTAAAAGATTATAAATTGGAATTGGTTTATCGATTTTAAAATACTGCTATTTCACCATGGATCTACTCAAAATAGCAGAAGAAAACACACCACAAAAACCAAAAAAATATTCATTAATCTATAAATTTTTGAGCCTTCTTTCGGTTGTTAGAGGATATAATATCGCCATTATTGTTTTAGCACAATATTTGGCAGCTATATTTATTTTTGCTCCGCACAAATCTTTACGAGATGTTATCTTGAACTTAGATCTTTACTTCATTGTATTGGCAACAACTTGTGTTATTGCTTCTGGTTATATTATCAATAATTTTTATGATAGTAAAAAAGATAAGATTAACAAACCTATAAAGTCTAGAATTGATGGTATAGTTGGACAAAGAACCAAATTAAATATCTATTTTGCTTTGAATTTTATTGGAGTACTATTTGCCTTTTTTGTTTCTTGGCGAGCTGCATTATTTTTCTCTGTTTATATCTTTTTAATTTGGTTGTACTCTCATAAATTAAAAAAATATCCCTTAATGGGTTTGTTTTCAGCCGCAACTCTTGCAATATTACCATTTTTTGCCATATTTATTTATTATAAAAATTTTTCTTCTATAATTTTTACACATGCAGCATTTTTATTTTTTGTGTTAATGATACGAGAACTGACTAAAGATTTAGAAAATATTAAGGGTGATTTTGCACAAAATTATCAAACCATACCCGTTAAATACGGTGATTATTTTACTAAATTATTGATCACGATAATGGTAATCTTTACGCTAGATCCTATCTATTTTTTATGGAAATACCCAGAAATTGGGATGATGAAATATTATTTTTATTTTGTAGGTATCGTTTTTGCACTCTTTCTCTTTTTATTATGGAAAGCAAATTCAAAAAAAGATTATGTAATTATTCATAATATAGTTAAACTAGTAATTGTAATTGGTGTTATTAGTTTAATGTTATTAGATACATCGGTAATCATTCAACGTATTCTTAACGCTCGAATTTAAGTGATCTTTAACATACTGATATTGAATTGATTTTGTATTTTTGCAAAAAAAAATTAAATGACTTTAAAAAACAACTCGTCGCGAGGACGACAATCTGGTTCTTCAAATAAACAAACCAAAAAAGATGGATCTTCTTTTGAAAAGTCTAAAAAACCATTTGGCAAATCAAAAGATAAAAACTTTAGACCACATCCGCAAAAAATTAAAAATTTCAAAAAGAAATCTTCAACCGTTGCTAAAACAGGTGATTCCGATGAAATTCGACTAAATAAATACATTGCAAATTCGGGTATTTGCTCAAGAAGAGAAGCTGATACTTATATCAAATCAGGCAGTGCAACCGTAAATGGTGAAATTATTACTGAAATGGGTTTTAAAGTAAAACTAACCGATGAAGTTCGTTTTGATGATGCTTTAATTTCACCTGAAGCCAAACGATATGTTTTATTGAATAAACCAAAAAATTACATCACCACAATGGATGATGAAAGGGGTAGAAAAACAGTAATGGAATTGATCAATAAAGCTGCCAAAGAACGTATTTACCCTGTTGGCAGATTAGATAGGTTAACAACAGGCTTATTATTGTTTACCAATGATGGAGAAATGGCTAAAAAGTTAACGCATCCGAAACATCAGGTTAAAAAATTATATCAAGTTAATTTAGATAAAAAATTATCTATGACTGATTTAAATAAAATAGCCGAAAATTTTGTTTTAGACGGCAAAATGGTATTTGTTGACAAAGTATCTTATATAGAAAACAAACCGAAAACCGAAATTGGTATTGAAATCCACTCTGGAAGAAACCGCATTGTTCGTAGAATTTTTGAGCATTTTGGTTATAAAGTGACTAAATTAGATCGAGTTATTTTTGCAGGTTTAACTAAAAAGAATTTATCACGTGGGGTATGGAGACATTTAAGTGAACAAGAAGTGAATAATTTAAAAATGATTTAAGTTAACGTGAGTTCGACCTAAGAAAAGGGCTAAATATTTGTAAAATAGAGAAAAAAATATTAATTTAATAGGCTGAAAAACAAGTTGATAATAAAACTTTCTCTATGACTACTAACAGTAAAATTATCGAAATATTTTGTCTTTTAGACAATTTTAGCAAAGAATATAACACTTTAATTGCTGAGAATAGCCTTTCAACCAAATGGGAAGAAAAGGCGCAATAGAAAGAGTAAAATATCAGATGGAGAGGTAATGACAATTTTAGTTCTTTTTCATTTAAAATCTTACAGGAATCTGAAGCACTTTTACATAAACCATGTTTAAAAATTTATGCGCAATGAGTTTCCAGAATGTGTTTCTTACAACCGCTTTGTTGAGTTA
>CAYPHN010000249.1:0-5301 GCA_964410265.1 uncultured Flavobacteriaceae bacterium
AGAACAGCTATTGTATTATGGGGCTAGAGCAGCTTAAAAACTTAACGGACTATTGAAATATGATAAATACAGGTATTTAAAAATAAAGTCTCCATAATCGAGTTTTTTATATGATTCTCCGCTTTATAGGATCCCAAGTAACCATGCGCTTTTCGCGGTATGATTTAGTGCTCATAATAACAGTAATGGCTTCTTCAAAACTTACTTCTATACCACAACTAACAGGGCTGCCATGTCGAATGGAATTAAGCCATTCTTTTATATGTAAATGCGTAACATCCACTTTTTTTCCATTGATAACAACATCTGTCAAACCTCGACCGGCATAGTATTGTGCAGTTGCAGAAGAAACCCCATCAATACCTGAGTTAGAATTTAAGGATAAAAGGGGTTGCTCAACACTAATTATGCCCGACTTAAGTTTGCTTTTATATTTTTCTGATTTAGCATCTGCCGTAATTTTAAGATCGCCACCTATTTCCATTGTAGCATCCCTGCCCATAAAAAACCTACCGCGAGACCTGCTATTCATAAGTGTTGCACTGTATAGTAATGCCATTCCCTTATCCGGATATTCATAAACTGCCTGAAATACATCAGGTATATCTCTGCCATCATTATAATGGTAAATACCGCCAGTTGCCATACAAGTTTTAGGAATACCGTATTCTAAAATACCATTAACCGCATCAAATTCATGTGAAAACAATTGACCGCCTATACCATTGGCATAATCCCAATATTTGGTCCAGTTATAATACCTGTCAATACTAAACGGAACCTTGGGACTAGTGCCCAACCACAGTTCCCAGTTAATGCTTTTGATATTTCCAGGTTTTGGTTTACCATCTTTAGTATCTCTTATCCATGCCCCATGTGCACTATTTCTGTTAGAGGTGCATTCTACCAAACTAATATGACCCAATGCACCATTTTTAACTAAAGTACGAGCTTGCTTATAAATTGGGTTTTGTCGTACCTGATGTCCTAACTGAAATACCATATTACTATTTTTGACCACATCATACACATTGTACACTTCTTCTTCTGTACGTGTTAGGCTCTTTTCACAATACACATGCTTTCCAGCTTGTATAGCATCTATCGTCATTTGTGCATGGTGGTGGTCGGGTGTGGCTATTATTACCGCATCAATATCTTTACTCGCCAGTAGTTCTTGGTAATGGTTGTAACGTTTGGCCTTTGGTATTGACTTAGACTCACGAACAGCTTGTAAACTATTTTTTGAAAGCGCAACTCCAGCTTCTGCTCGTTCATCAAAAACATCGCACACACCGGTAATTGAAATATTAAAATCTTCCTGGCTCAACCAATATTCTATGGCATCTATATTGTTTTCTTTTTTCAAACTTATGAGCTTGTCTTCCCATAGAAAACCTGCCGCCCTTAAAACTCGTAATGCTCTTTCACCACACCCAATAATACCAATACGAATATGATCTTGTTTGCTAGTAGATGAGGGTACAATAGTAGAAGATTCTTGCTCACTTAATCCAAGTTCCTTTAAAATTTTATTTTTATTATTTAGTTTTTGACTTTTATATGCATCCATTTTGTTCCATTGGTAACCAAAAGCGGCAATAAACGGTATGGATGCCATCGCTTTAAAAAGGGTTCTTCTGTCTGTTCTAAATTTACCAGTATTATCTACTTTTGATGCTGCCGTATCTTTGTCTATATTTTTTGATTGCTTATCTTGCATGGTATTCTATTTTTTAGTTTGATTTTTTTAGTTTGAATAACAAATCTAAACCTAAATAATTTTCAAAGGCAAACAAAGCGAGTACAAACAAAGCTGCGGCTTCTATTAAAGTTTTGTTGATTACTAAATAATTACCTTCTGCTAGTGCATTATATTCCAATCCAACCAAAGGAGGTACAGCTAAATAATACATAAGTAATAAAAATGCACCGGCATACGCTGAAATTCGTGTAAATAATCCTAATATAAGAAGAATGCCAATAATAGTCAAGCCCCATTCGTTTGCCGAGTCTGCAATACTCAACAATGTTTTATTTTCTGCTATGGCAATAAAAATTTCCGAAAACGGACCTTGAGATGCTTTTAAAAATCCAACGGAACTCCAATTAGGGTTAACTAATTTTGTTAACCCTTCAAACAATAAGTGCCAACCAATAAACACCCTTAAAAGGAGTAGTGCTATTGATTTACTATTAAATTTAAAATTCTTCATAATTTTTAATGTTGTTATATTTTGTAAAAATACTTGCTTATTTACTAGTTATTTCAATTTTATTTTAGTCGAACCTGCATGCGGTAGGCAGGTTAATCCCGTTTTTTAGTGGGATCTTGGTTAATACCTAGACTCTCGGGTCGATTCCTATTATTGGGTCTAGGGATTGCCCTAGGCTTCACCTTTTTTTATTATACCTCTTTGAGCTTTAGCCGCCTTGTAGGTGGAAATCAAATCTACCAGCTTGCAGTTGGTAGTTGTTTAATTGTTTTTATAATCTTTATCTATCCCGGGGAACCAAATTACTGCATTTTGATAAAAAAACTTATCTAAAATTTCTTTGGATAGATTAATTCCCTGTATGGTGTATGTCGAATTAGGAATTGGTCTATCGCCTGAAATAATATTTCCCCAAGGGATGCTATCACTTGTAGCATAATATTTCAAAAATAAATCGTTTCTGAACCGGATGCCATTGCTATAATTTTGTTTTTCTTTTTCGGTCATTGAAATACCAGATCCTTTGTCGGTTCCATACATAATTCGATCTTGGTATCTGTTAAAAAAATCTTGAACCTTTCCTCTTGCTTGCCACATAAGATAACGAGTACGACCACCTAGCTCCACAGCAAAGTTGGGATATTTTTCTAATCTAGTAATAATTTCATCTACATCAAATTCCATACTACCTAAATGTGCTCCAACAATCCTAAGGTTTGGATTTCTTTTTATCACATGATCACGAGCAGCCAAAATATCGCTATATGAAGGTAGTTCCGCTTTATCCCAAAAACTGTACTCTGGATGTTTTGCCCAATAGTTTCTGCCTACACCTTCTTTAGTTGTATATGTGGGCATCCATGCATGAATGGGCTCACCCATATGGGCAATTAAAGTTTTATTTTCTTTTGCTATAAATTCAAAAATCGGATTAAAAATTTGGTCATCCAACTGTAGATATTCTCCATTTGATTTTTTGTATGCCATACCTATGGCTTTCCAAACTTTAACACCTATTGCTCCATTGTTAAAATCATCTTTAAGTTGTTTGATTACCATTTCTGCCCAGCCTTCCTTTTCAAAATTAGTTGGGTCAAAAGTTGTAATCCACGAAAAATATCGAGGGTATTTATTTACAAGTACTTTTGCGGTATCAATCTGACCTTGTATTAGATAACCCGGAGCAACAGTAGATACGGTATTAAATTTAAAGTTCCATTCATCCATAAAGTCAATTAAATATTGTTGTTCACTTTTAATATGCGTATGCACATCAATTTTTTTTATGCTTTTAAGGTGTTCTAAGTTAGAAGTAATTTTAACTTGATTTACTTCTGAATTCTCTACAGTTATTGATTGTGTCTTACAAGACAAAACTATAATTAATACAGTTATTGTTAGTAATATTATAGGCCTTTTATTCATGCGTATTTATCTGTTTTTAAAATTCATGGTATTCTAACGTAAGTGGATGGGTTAACTTTAAGAAAAGTTCTTCTATCTCTTTAGATGGTTCTTTAGGATTTATCGAAAAAATCACATAAGCATTTTTTTCTGTATACTTACTTCCTTTTGGTATTGATAGGCTATTTTCTTTTTCAAATACAAACCTTCTATCCCAATACCTAGCACCATTACTGGCATAAGTTATCCTTGTTTCAGGATTTAACATGGGCGACTGCCCACCATGGACATTGGTATAATTATATTGCATACGAATGCTCCCAAACCCATATTTCAAACTATCGTTATAAAAACAGAACCAGTTGGTATTGGTATCAATAGGTGTTTTTCTAAGTTCTTTAATAGAATGATGAGGTTTTAATGGAGGTTTATCATATAATGGAACAGTTTTAACTTCTCCATTTGGCAATGGAAACATAGCATGGGTAAAAAGACTATCCATGGTCATTTCGTCGTTTCTAAGCATGGTTAAAACCACATCTTTTGTCATAGTCATGCTCGATGAAAAGATAAAGTAGGGTAGACCTGCAAAGAACTGATATTTGCCTTCAAGCATAATTTCTTCATAACCTTTCACCTTTCCCGAACGATAAGAGGTAGACATGTATTGACCATTATTGACAAATACTGAATCAAACTGACGAATATGTCCCATTGTTTTATAGTCCAATCCCTCTTTTTGAAAATTTGGAGCCCAATGCATATTGATATGCGAACGCTGTAATTTTTTATTATTAAATTTTTTTAAAGTAAGTGCTGTAAGCTGACCTGAACTTAATTCATTTTCAACTGTTGACTTCTCTGAAGTAAGATTGGCTACAAAATAATTGTTTTCTATCATCAACTCCAAGCCTTCACCTTGTACTTTAAGATCTGTAAGCAGTTCCGTATTTTCTGCCAGAACTATTAGGTATTGTTTGGTTTCTAAAGCATTGATATGAATAGGGAAAAGGCACCGAACAGCATATTTACCAGAAATACCCTTTTGACTATCAATAATTTGTCCTTTTGTTAAATCTTCATTTTTTTTATCTTTAAGAAATAATGCTTTATCTTCTTGGGGTAATTGGTTAATTAAAATTTCCACCTCAACATATTCTATGTCTCTTTTAATATTTGCAGATTCTATAATTGTTAATGTACCTAACGGATTGCTGTTCTTACATGAAAAAAGAAAAAAGAATATTACACTACATAAAATGCTATAAATAGTTCTATAGTATGTGATTCTAAATTTCATATGTCTATAATATTTAACAATTTGGTCATATGCTGTTCTCTATTAGTCACCCAATCAAGTTGAGTGCAAGCTATTCCTTTGTGTGTGAAAAATTTTAACATGCTCGCTTTATTTAATTCTTTATTATTTTTTTGGTTGCTTCTTTTCCACTTTGAGAAATAATCTTTACAAAATAGATACCATTCGATAAATTTGAAAAACTTACATTTTCGGTATCTGTTTCTTTTATTTGTTGCCCAAATTCGTTATAAACAATTACTTTTTTTACTGTATCACCATCTAAAATAATGATTAAATTATCATTGGTAGGGTTTGGTGCTATAATAATATTATATGACTATCGGATTCTCTACACCTTGTTTTCCCATTTACAAGAAACAG
>CAYPHN010000250.1:0-5277 GCA_964410265.1 uncultured Flavobacteriaceae bacterium
TTATAATAATTCTTATTAAATATTTAATAAACCATCTAATTATGAAAATACTAAACATTAATGCTATGAGAGGCCCAAACTATTGGTCTATTAGAAGACACAAACTCATTGTTATGGTTCTCGACCTTGAAGAGATGGAAGAATTGCCATCAAATAAAATAGATGGTTTTAGAGAACGGTTAGAAGCTTTATTTCCAACAATGCATGAGCATCGTTGTTCAGTTGGCACCCCAGGTGGTTTTTTTCAACGAGTTGCTGAAGGCACTTGGATGGGTCATATTATTGAGCATATTGCACTTGAAGTTCAAACTTTAGCAGGAATGGATACCGGTTTTGGCAGAACTCGTGGTTATGGTGAACATGGGGTTTACAGCGTAGTATTTTCTTATATGGAAGAAAAAGTTGGGAGATATGCAGCAAAAATGTCGGTTGATATATGCGAAGCTTTGATTAAAGGAAAATACTATGATATGACGGATGATATTCAGAGGATGAGAGAAATTCGTGAAGACGAACGTTTGGGGCCAAGTACTGGATCTATTGTTGCAGAAGCCCAAGCAAGAGGAATTCCATGGATTAGATTGAATAAATATTCTTTATGCCAGTTAGGATATGGTGCAAATCAAAAAAGAATTCAGGCTACGGTAACGAGTGAAACAAGTAGTATTGGTGTTGAATTAGCAGGCGATAAAGAAGATACAAAATACTTATTAGAACAAGCAGAAGTTGAAGTGCCTCGTGGCGATATTATTCGTAGAGAAAGAAGTTTGAAAGAGGCTTCTGAATATGTTGGTTTTCCGCTAGTTATAAAACCAATTGATGGCAATCATGGCAGAGGAATTACCGTTGATATTAATTCTTATGAAGAAGCCTTAGAAGCTTTTCATATAGCTAAAGACATTTCTAGAGCGGTAATAGTTGAAAAATTTATTGTAGGAAATGATTATCGTTTGTTAGTTATCAATAATAAATTGGTTGCTGCGGCTGTAAGAACTCCAGCTCATGTTATTGGAGATGGAAAATCTACCATACAAGAATTAATTGATGAAGTAAATAGTGATCCTAGAAGAGGTTATGGCCATGAAAAAATTCTTACTCAAATTACGGTAAATGATTTAACTAAAAACATAATTAAGGCAAATGGCTACAAACTAGATACTGTAATCAAAAAAGAGGAAATGCTTATTTTAAAAGATACAGCAAATTTAAGTACAGGTGGAACTGCCGAAGATGTGTTAGATATAGTTCATCCTGCCAATGTATCTATGGCAGAGAGAATTTCAAAAATAATAGATTTAGATATTTGCGGGATTGATATCATGACAACAGATATTACAAAGCCTTTGACTGAAACTGGTGGAGCAGTTTTAGAAGTTAATGCAGGACCAGGTTTTAGAATGCACCTTGCTCCTACCAAAGGTTTACCAAGAAATGTTGCAGCACCTGTTATTGATAAATTATTCCCACATGGGTCAACAAGTAGAATTCCAATAATTGCGGTAACTGGAACAAACGGAAAAACAACAACTACCAGATTAATTGCTCATATTGCGAAAATGAATGGATATAGAGTGGGTTATACAACTAGTGACGGCGTTTATATTCAGAATAGATTATTAATGAAGGGTGATTGTACCGGCCCTGCAAGTGCTGAATTTGTATTGCGAGATCCAACGGTGAATTTTGCTGTACTTGAATGTGCCAGAGGAGGATTACTTCGTGCCGGTCTTGGATTTAAAAAATGTGATGTTGCCATAGTGACTAATGTATCTGCTGATCATTTAGGCTTAAAAGGAATTCATACCATTGAGCAATTAGCCAGAGTTAAAGGCGTTGTTCCAGAAACAGTACTACCTGAAGGATATGCAATATTAAACGCAGATGATGATCTAGTTTATGAAATGCGAAGAGGTCTGGATAGCAATATTGCTCTATTTTCTTTAGATGAAAACAACCCACATATTAAAGCTTTACAACGTAAAGGAGGGATTACAGCAATTTATGAAAATGGCTATGTTACAATTTGTCGTGGTGAATGGAAAATGAGGGTGATGAAAGCAAAAGATATTCCATTAACTTATGGTGGCAAAGCTATTTTTATGATCCAAAATATTTTACCTGCTCTAATTGCAGCTAATGTTCAAGGTATTAGCATTGAAGATATGAAAGCCGGATTGAATACATTTATACCATCTGCCTCACAGACTCCCGGACGATTAAATTTGTTTAAATTTAATGACTTTACGATTTTGTTGGATTATGCTCATAATCCTGCCGGAATGAGAGCACTAAAAATGTTTACCGATGCGCTTGATGCCAGTGTTAAAGTTGGTATTATAGCCGGAATTGGTGATCGACGTGTTGAAGATAATATCGAAATGGGTAGTATAGCTGCAGAAATGTTTGATGAAATAATTATTCGACAAGACAAAAGATTGAGAGGAAGAACAGAAGAAGAGCTTATAAAAATGCTCGAGGATGGTATAAAAATAAAAGACCCGAATAAAAAGATTACGATTATCCCATCAGAAAAAGAAGCAATTACCTTTGCTATTAAAAATGCTGTTAAAGGTTCATTAATTGTTTTGAGTAGTGATGTTATACCAGATGCATTGGATTTAGTAAAAAAGTTTAAAAATTTAGAAGCTAAAGGAGAATTAATTGTAGCAGACTAACATTTTATGAATTAGATAAAAATATACCTGAATGTTAAATTCAGGTTTTTTATTGCTTGGTTTAAACCCGATTTTCTTATGTATCAACTAAATTAAATTAGTAAATCCTTAATATTATTGGAAAGAAATGAATAAAAGGTTATTAATTATTGGATTTGTTTGGCCAGAACCCAATGCAACCGCCGCCGGAAAAAGAATACTGCAATTGATTGCAGTTTTTAAAAATAATGGTTTTCAAATTACTTTTGTTTGTACAGCTAAAAAATCTGATAAATCTGTTGATTTACACAATTTAAATATCCAAACACATCCTATAAAGCTCAATGATTCTAGTTTTGATATATTATTAAAAGAAATTAACCCTAACTTGGTATTATTTGATAGGTTTTTAACTGAAGAACAATTTGGGTGGCGCGTTTCTAAAAATTGTCCGAATGCCATTAAAATATTAGATACAGAAGACTTACATTTTTTACGACAAGCGCGTCATCAAGCGTTTAAAGACAATAAGAAGGTTTCACAATCCTACTTAGTTAATGATTATACCAAACGAGAATTGGCAAGTATATATCGCTGTGATTTATCTTTAATCATTTCAAAATACGAGATAAATCTACTTATCAAAACTTTTAATATAGATGATGCCATTTTATTATATGTTCCGTTTATGATAGGCCCCATTCATCAAAACATGCTAAGTTCTTATCCCTCTTTCGAGGAAAGAAATAATTTTATGTGCATTGGCAATTTTAAGCATGCACCAAATTGGAACGCTGTACTATATTTAAAAAATAAAATCTGGCCTTTGACAAATGCCAAATTACCTAAAGCTGAATTACATATTTATGGTGCTTATGCAACGGAAAAAGTACATCAATTAAACAATAAAAAAGAAGGTTTTATTATTAAAGGGTGGGCTGATAATACAGAGAATGTTTTTAAACAATACAGAATATGTTTAGCGCCTTTACAATTTGGTGCCGGACTTAAAGGGAAATTAATAGATGCTATGATCTATGGAACGCCAAGTATTACATCAAAAATTGGAGCAGAGGCGATGCATGGTGGTCTACCTTGGAATGGTTTTATTACAGATGATATAGACGATTTTGTGCAAAAATCTGTAGGGCTATATCAAAACAAGGAAGTTTGGGTTCAATCTCAACTTAACGGAATAGCTATTATTAACCAAGGCTATAACAAACAAGAATTTAGTGATGTTTTAATAAATACAATTATTAAAGTTGGAAAAAATATAGATAATCATAGACTCAAAAATATTACAGGTAGAATTCTAGAACATCATACTTTACAAAGCAGTAAATATTTATCGAAATGGATCGAAGAGAAGAATAAGTAATTTTATAAGGGTATAGTTAATTATACAGGATTTTCTTTTTATCAAAGACCATAAATTTATTTGGGTGATATTCAATTTTCAAAGTACTATCTTCAATATTGTAAAGCATTTTAAATTTTTCATTTTCACTGTCATAGGAAGAAACAATTGCATCGGTAAATTTCATACCCCATTCACTTTCAGCTACTTCTGTAGTTCCGTATTCCATAAGAGTCAATGCCTTGGATGTAATAAAATAATTTCCGAAAAAAGTATTTCTACCTGTATATCCATCAAATGTTTTATCCCGAAAAGTAATCTCAATAGAGTCAGCATCTTCTGGAGCATCAGTAAATACACCTGTAGATTGGTTAAAATATTGATGCAATTCCCATCTTCCAGTTATTGCATAGTCTTTGTCCATGGTGTTTTCATTATTGCATGATATTATTCCGATCAAAATAAAAATTAACAAAGCTTTTTTTAAAATAAAATTCATTTCTAAGGTATATTAGTTTTTTTGTTTATAAAAATTATTTCCATTATATGGAAACATTAATAAAATGATATAGCAGCAAACTCCAACCAAAAGTTAAAATCAAGCCTCCTAATGGTGTAATAGGACCTAATATTTTTAATTTTTTGCCAATTGCAGCACTTATTGTTAATCCGTAAATACTAAAAGAAAATAGTATGATTCCAATGATAAAACAATAAACAATCCAGTTTTCTAAGGAAGTTTTAAAATCTAAATTAAAACCCAATACCAAGAGCGCCAAGGCATGATACATTTGGTGTTTCACCCCCGTTTCAAAACTTATTAATAACTCAGGACTCATTATTTTTTTTAATTTATGTGCCCCAAATGCTCCAAGAATAATAGATAGCATACCAAAGATACCAGCAAATATGAGCGTATATTGATTCATTTTAATTTTCTTTTTTATATTTTTCAAACCATGCCAAAGTGTTTGCTACTTTTGTAATCAAATTACTTGGTTTAGATGCTATTCCATGGCTTGCACCGGGTATTTCAACCAATACAGTTTCAATTTTTCTTAATTTTAAGGCATGATACAATTGCTTTGCTTCACTTGGTGGTGTTCTTAAATCATTCATGCCTACCATTACCATAGTTGGTGTTTCTATGTTACCAACAAGAGATAATGGAGAAAATTTCCAATAGGTTTCAAAATTTTCCCATGGCTGACCAGGGTATCTTGTATTCGCATAGCCATAATAATTATCGGCAACCAATGTTTT
>CAYPHN010000251.1:0-5265 GCA_964410265.1 uncultured Flavobacteriaceae bacterium
CTAAATCCCACTACTTAAAAAATAAAAGAGTAAAATTTTCCACGCTCAAAGAATAATTCGAAAAAATATTATTAGATTTGACCTATAATAGTCAAGTCTAAATTTGGCAAGATGACACTCGGGCAAAAAATAAAAGAATTACGCGAAGCTTCTGGAATGTTCCAAAGACAACTTGCAGCTATTCTTGAAATTGGAGATGGATATTTAAGCAAAGTTGAGAGCGACCAAAAAGCAATTAAACGTGAACACTTGAAAACAATAAGCCAAACTTTCAATTTTTCATTTGAGGAATTAGAAGCACTATGGATTGCAACTAAAATTTATGATATTGTCAAAAATGAAAAAGAAGGTTTGAATGCTTTAAAGGTTGCCGAAGAACAAATAAAATATAAAAGTCTCAAGAATGATTAATACAATTTCAAAACCATATAAAGTTGATGATTTTGTACAATCATTTGAGGAGCAATTAGAATTGTTTTTTTCAAAAGGTTTTAAATCCAAAACAAAAAGCCCCGAACAAAATGAAAATCTAGGGCAAGTATTTACCTCTCCTATTCTTGCTAAATTTATGATTAGTTTATTAGAGGAAAATATTAATCCAAAATCTAAAATACTTGACCCTTGTATCGGTCCAAACACTTTTTTTAAAGCATTACCCGAAGAAATTTCAAATTGCTATTTAAAAGGAATTGAAATTGATAAAAATCTAATTAATAATGAAATTCAAAAATTCTATAATGATTCCAAAAGGGCATTAATTCAAGGAAGCTTTTTTGATTTAGATTCTACAGAAAAGTTCGACCTAATAATTCAAAACCCTCCTTATGTAAGACAAGAGTTGTTAGCAAATGGAGTGAATTCAAAATCAAATATCAAAAACGACCTCTTATCAAGTTTTTCAACGGTACCATCTCAATCAAATTTGTATATCTATTTTTTGCTTAAAAGTATTCTACATCTGAATGAAAATGGAATAATGGTAGCTGTGATTTATGACAGTTGGCTTTATAGCAGTTTCGGAATGTTTTTAAAAGAATCATTTCTAAAATTAGGACATTTAATTAGTATATATCATTTTAAGAAAAGTGCTTTCGATAATGTAGAAGTTGGAGCAACCGTAATCAAGTTTGTAAAATCTAAAAACAACAAAAAATCAACTTCATATTACTCTTTAAATGACTTAAACGATTTAAAAACATATAATGGACTAACGGATAAGCCACATAATCTTAATCCAAAAGAATTATTAACTTATTCATTTAACAATGCAAGTGTTTTTAATTTTAAATCAAACCTATTTCAAACTCTAAACTCCATTGTTTCTAAACCTATTCAACGTGGTACATCTGCGATTGTAAACAATCACTTTATCTTTTCCGAAAAAAAATACCCAGAGCTTAAACCTATAGTTAAGAATGTTTCTAGAATAAAAACATATAATGTCACTAAAGAAAACGCTTTTATTTTGGCTTTAAATGGCTCTATTTCAGACGTGACCAAAGAATACCTAGACTCTGTAAAAAATAAGATTCTTAATACCCCTTCAGATAAATATAAAGCTGTCAAGCGAGATATAGCATTAAATAAAAATTGGTATACAATAAAAATAAAATCTTCTGGAAATTTCATTTTCAACTACTACTTAAGGAACAATATCGATTTTATTTATAACCCAAATAAACATCTATCCTCTGATAATTTTTATTCTGTAAATATTGAACATTCAGAATTAGCTTATCTAGCAATTTTAAACTCTTCACTTACGAGATTAAATATTTTAAATAACTCTAGAAGTCAAGGTAACGGTTTAAGAAAAATTCAACTTTATGAATTTAAAGAGGTTAAAATCATTGATATTAGAAACATTTCAAGTAAATCTATTAATGAACTAGAAGAATTAGGTAAATCATTAATGATTTTAAATCGATATGACAACCAGCAAAATGGAATAATCGAGCAAATCGATTTTATTTTATTAAATGAATATAACGAATACAATAATTCTTCTATTGGAATAGAGGAATTAAAAAACGAATTAAAAGAATACATCAAATAGTATGATAAACCTATGGTATAATTCTGATGAAGTTACAGGCTTCCATCCAGTTGTTGAGACTGCAATAAATAACGCTATTATAAATTGTGGTTATGACTCTTTGTTAGAGTTAGAGCATCATCCTTCAATCCCTAATAGTACTATTATTCCAGACTTTGCAATTAAATTAAAATCTTCTAACAGATACATTTTTGTAATTGAGGTAAAGAAGACTGCAAGAGATGTAACTTCTCAAAGATTTCAAAATCAATCTAGGTCATACGTTTCTGATTTTTCACCTTACTGGGAGCCAAATTATCCTAAATACTTTTGCTTAACAAATATTGAAGAATTAATTCTTTTTGCAGACAGACAAGGTCCAATATCAACTTGCATTTTAAAAGGAAATCCAAAATTACATACTCGATTCAATGCTCAAACTCGTGATGCTACGCAAACTATTGTTGAATTTCAAGCAACTTTTGAGCAACTATTACCTATAATTTATAATAGAACACAACCAGATTGGGATAATAATTGGGAGCCGATTATTGATTCTTTTTATCAAAATTTTCAAAGTGTTAGTAGCAGTTTATCTCATAGCAAAGATTTATCTGATGAACTCTCATTGTATGAACTTTTTAGACTTCTAGCATTTACTTACTTGAAAGATTATTACAATCAGACAAACAACCCTAATCAAAGTTATTTTAGAACTTTCCCACCAGATAGTGATAACCTACAAAATTTTAAAAGCAAACTATCCAATAATTATAATAGAGTATTACAACTTGATTTTAATCAGGTATTTTCCGATCACCCAAATTCAACAAACAGAATTTTTCCTGAAAATTTTAGTGCTTCTATTTTACAATATTTCAAGAATACAATTCAAGCCTTAAATAGCTTTGGTTCACAAGCAGTTTCTGACAACCCTTTACCTGAATATATTTTTAATCTTTTGACTTCAAAAGTTTATGATAAAAAGACACTTCATAAGAAAGGTAAAATAATGTCAGACACTGAATTATCTATTTTACTAGCAACTGTAACAATTGAAAACACAGATTCATTAGTTATAGATCCTTGTTCTGGAGATGGTGCTTTATTGGATGCAGCTTATGATTATTTAAACATACTTAACCTTTCCATCAACGGAATTGCAAAAAGCCATAATCAATTACTTAATCAAGTTTCAGGTATTGAATATGACCCTTTCTTATCTCAATTGGCAACTTTTAGATTAGTGTCTAAAAATCTTTCAGGAGTTGATAATAGTACTAATGCAAATATTCAAACAGCTAATACATTTACGAAACCAAATAATTCTGGCTTTGATGTTCTGTTGATGAATCCTCCGTTTTTAAGAAATGATAATCCAGATGCACCAATTACAATTGTAGATAAAGCCTTAATGAATAATGCAATAACAAGCAATGGGCAACCAAACTTTGTTACTCTCGCTTCTCAACCAAATTTATATTTCTACTTTGTAAATTATGCTTGGCATTATTTAAACGCTCAAGGAAGAGCAGGTTTAATATTAATGGCGAAGTTTTTAAACAATGAAGAAGGAGAACATTTAAAACAATTTATTTTAGACAAAGTAGATTCTATTATCTTATACCCAAGAAATTATTTTGAAGATTTTAAGGTTACAACTGTAATAACAGTATTAAGCAAACAACCTACTAATGAAATAAAATTTTTGAGAATAATTAATCCCGATTTATTATCTCGTCCTGATGACATAAAATCTATTCTTTCTTCAAATACAACAACGATTAATTCTGATTACACTTTGAAAATTACAGATAGAAACATAAATCCATCAGACAACTGGAGAACATACTTAATAGACCCAGAAGAAAAATTTAATTCATTAAACCAATTAACATTTTTCGAACCACTTAATACTTTTTTCGAAATCAAGAAAAGAGGAGGTGCAGGAAACAGTGGAGAATCTAAAACAATTTTTCCTGATTTAACAAAAACTACATACAGTAGTAGTAATATTGGTTATGGAATTAAAAACAGTAAAGCAAAACGGAAACTAATTCTTGAAAGAAATGACTTAAACATAGAATCAGCTTTACATTTCCCATCTCTTTTTGATGATAATTCTCTAAATGGGCTAAACGTTGCTCAACACTCTGATACAAGTTTAAAATCACTTTTCGATATAAAAACATCTGGTAATGCAAAGAAGTGGAGAAAAATAGTAAATGAAACCTATAATGCTAATGTAAAATTTGACTTATTAATTCCGAGAAATGAAAGAACTAAACAAACTTGTTATTATAACCCATTTTCTAAACCTATAGTTTTATCAACAAACTTTTTCTATTATTCTAAATTACAAAACGAAAATACTGCACCAAATCTTGACAAAGATATTCAGGTAAAATTTATAGCAGGATTTTTAAATTCTTGTTTTGGTCAGATTCAATTCGAAATACATTCAAATAATCAAGATGGAACGAGAAAACTAGAAGGATTTCATTTAGACGAATTAAAAGTACCAGATTTAAGACTATTATCAAAAACAGAAATTGATTCAGTAGTTACTGAATTTGATAATTTAAGTGCTCAAAATATTACAGTTAGCGGAGATGAAGGGTTATTAACTCAAAGAAGACAATTAGACGAGGAAATAGCAAAAATTATTTTCGCCAAAAACAATTTAGGATTTAGTTCAAGTATTCAATTAACTAATTTCTTTGAACTCTTTTTAGCAGATTTAGTGGAAGACAGAAGATTATGAAAAAAAACAAAATTAAAGTAGTAGGATTATTTTCTGGCTGTGGTGGTTTAGATTTAGGGTTTAAACAAGCAGGTTATGATATCATTTGGGCTAATGACATTTTAAAAGATGCTTGCGAAAGCTATAAACTTAACATTGGCAATCATATTATCAATGAAGATATTACTAAAGTCGATTTGGATATTATTCCAAGTGCAGACATAATAATTGGAGGACCACCTTGTCAAGGATTTTCTGGAATCGGAAAAAGAGACCCAAATGACGATAGGTCAGCTTTGGTTTACTCCTATTTAGATGTTGTAAATAAAATTCAGCCAAAAATTTTCTTATTTGAAAATGTAACAGGCATAAAATCTTCAAAAGCTTCAGATGGCTCAAAAGTAATTGACAATTTAAAAAAAGCATTTGAAGATATTGGCTATCATATTAATATTTTCACTTTAAATGCAGCTGATTATGGTGTGCC
>CAYPHN010000252.1:0-5236 GCA_964410265.1 uncultured Flavobacteriaceae bacterium
TAATATATTGATAAATAAGAAACTAAGGCTAGTGATTTAGTTTTTCAGCAGACCCGAATTTAAGGTATAAAATTTACCCAGTTATTTTTAGCAATTTGAGGTAAAGGAACAAAATTAAATTTATTGTTATCGGCCTCAAATTGAGCATAAATAGATTTGTTAATATCAATATTGAACTCATTATAAATCCTTGGATTTTTTTTAATCAGTTCTGAACTCTTGATATAGGCATCGTTATGTTGCCAGAGGACTTTGTTTTTTTTATCTAAAATTGGAAACCAAGCCAATCCTTTGTGGGCTCTAACTTCATCATATTCAAACCCGTACTCTCTATCACACCATGCACCAAAAGTTAAGGGTTTGTTAGGGTTCGCGCTAATAGTGGTATGAGCCCAATCTGGTGGTACTATTACAACCTCTCCGGGTTTTGCATATACAGCAAAGCATCGCCCGGGGTTATCTTTGGTGGTTTCCTGCATATAAATAATGGCCTCACCTGACCAGATTTCATAAACCTCAGGAGTAGACCAGTTATTTGCAAAACTTGATTTTTTATGAATATGCCCTTGACTACGTACAGGTTCTTTACCAATTCTCCCTGCAGCATAAGTAACCACTCCAAAAAGAAGGTGTAATTTTTTTAAAAGAGGGAAATGTTTATTTTTACCTACATCCATGGCAATGGAATATACAATTTCAGGTCCCTCACTTTCTGGATCAGCGAGACTTTTCCGAATAGAGTCTAAAGTTCTATTTTCTACTTTCGGGCCAAAACAATCAGACCCATAAGTAAACCCTAGCTTTTCTTTAGTAGGAAAAATATTGATATTGGGATTAAATGCATTCATAATTCGTTTTATTTTTTTGGTATATATTTATCATGTCAATAGCATTAACACCTAACAAAAGCTTTTAACGTTCCGCATTTTTTCCCTTCTGAAATACCATAAGGTTGAATTGTATATGCTTTTACATTGGCGGGAATAATAAATGCTTCTGCATAATTTACAATAAACGGATCAAAACTATTGTCGGGACATTCAACTATTGCTTGTTCTCCTTCAATCAAAGAAATTACATTTACACCACCATTTGTTGTATGATGGGTAATACCAGTAAACCAATGTCGTCTTGTTTCAATAAATTCGAGTTCATGCAAACCGGTGCGTTCTTCTATCCAACCCTCTCCTTCGTCAATTTTTTCAAATCGATTGATAAGATTCTCTTTTGTCCATTTGGTAGTTCTATCCCATTGAATGACTTGTTCGCCATGTTCGATATTGATAGGTCTCGGTTTTCCATCCATACCTAATCTACCCCAATCCCATAGTTTAAATGTGAAAATGTAAGGTGTCGCACTTATTTCTAGCACCATAGATTCTTTTCCTGAACAATGAATAGTTCCGGCAGGAATTAAAAAGTGATCATGCTTTTTTGCTGGAAATGTTTGAATATATTTAGTGTCATCAAATAATTTATTGCCCTGTTGCGCTTCTTTTAAATCTTTGATGCATTCGTCAGGATTTATTCCTTCTTTTAAGCCTAAATAAACAATGGCTCCTTCTTTAGCATCTAGCATATAATAGCTTTCATCTTGGGTGTAATGCATACCAAATATTTCTTGAATATATTCGGTAAGTGGGTGTACCTGAAGGCTTAAATGTCCTCCGCCTATGGTGTCAAGAAAATCGAAGCGAATTGGAAATTCATCACCAAAACGTGAATGAACCGATTTGCCAAGTAATGCTTTCGGATGTCTAAAAACTAGGTTTATGGAAGGGATTTCAATAATATCATCGCCACATTTAACCAATAAACTATTTTCTTCGGGTACACAATTAAAGCACCATGCGAGGTTTTCTTTATCTTTACCTATATCAAAAGTTTCTTTCATCCACTGACCACCCCATAGGCCTGGATCGAAAAAGGGTACAACACTAAATGGTCGAGTTACAGAAATGTCATAGGCTTCCAACACTGCTTTATAAGGAAGCATTTTCGGAAATTCTTTTTGATTGGTGTCCAATAGGTAGTCAATTTTATCAAAAAGTTTTTTCTTTAATCGATCCAATACTCTCCAATCAACAAAATAACCTTGTTTGTACAATAACATCCAGTCTTTGGTAGCTCTATTTTTAACGCCTAAATTGTCTACTTCATTTCTTCGCATACGCTGTTGAATTTCCCAACGAGCCATATCTGCATAAATTAATAGATCATAATCATTTGCAACTACAGTTGCTCCAGAACCGAAAATAATAGTAATACCTTCTTGTATTTCTATTTGATACCTATTTTTTTTGATTTTACTGGAGTCATAATATTGATCGATATTCATACGTGTTATATAGCCAAAAACTCGATCATCGGTAACATCAGGATAGATCATTTCTTTAATATATGCCTCGGTATGCATGCAAGATTCCGCATTGATAAACAGCGAAGGATTCAACTGCTCAATTATAGCGGCTTGAATATTTTCATAAAGAACACCCTGATAACATTCTATAACAATTGTAATTTGATTTTTATTTAATTTCTTAATATGGTTAAGAATTTGATCTCCAATTTTGTTCCAACCTACATTGCAGTTGTAATTATTTTTTAGCGTTACAAAAGGTGCATTATTAAAGTTTGTTTTAGACATGTTTTTTTAGTTTGTTAATAAATAATTAAGACCCAGTAAAGCGGCTAAATTTTCTAATTCTGCTTTTTTAATCGCTGCTTTACCCCAGGGAGTCCAAGCGTATTTATTGGTTTGATTTTTTATAAAAGGGAGGATAATATCGTGACTGCTCATAATGCCGCCTCCAAATATAACAGTTTCAGGATCATATGCATGAATCATATTAATTGCTGCAGTAGCCCATGCTTTTAGACAATTTTGAGTTACTTGCAATGCAAGCGCTTCATTTTTTCTGTAATATTCAAATAATGTTTTAAAGTCCAGTGTAGTTTCATCAATCCATTTCGAATTAGAATAAAGAGGATTATTCTTAATTAATTCAGGTAGTTTCCATGATGAGGCTTCTGATTCTACACAACCGACGTTTCCGCAAGAACAAATGTTTCCAGAATAATTGATAGTAAAATGCCCGCCAAGACAACCAGCTTGAAAATGCTTGCCGTAAAGTAGTTTGCCATTGATTAAAGTTGCTCCGCCAATTCCCGTACCTAATGTAATCATTACTATATTATCGCATCCTTTACCGGCTCCATATTGCCACTCACCAAGCAAGGCAGACCTAGCATCATTATCCATTACTAAATGAGGAATACCAATTTTTTTAGACCATTTATTGAAATCAAATTGGGTGGCTGTTACGTGTTTTTTGTTCACTGATAGTACTTTGTTTTGGAAAGTATCTACTATGCCGGGGATAGAAATACCGATGCCCGAGATTTGTGCAGGTTTTCGTTGGTTTCTTTTTAACAAAGCATTGATGCACTTGTTAACCCTGCTCATGGTCAATGAAAAATCATTTTCAGAATAAGCACTAATGGTTTCATTATCAATAATATGATTATTGGATATGAATCCCACTTTTATATATGTACCACCCAAATCTATTGCTATAATATTCATCAATCAGCTATTAAAGTTGGAGTGCCATCTATATCAAACAAACGTGCTGAAAAGCCGTTTTTATTTATTTCTGCATAATTATGCCCTGCATCTGAAGGCCAGCAAGCATTAAATACCAATTTTTCTTTGCCTGTATTTGCAACACGATGCGCTACTTTTCCTGGGATGTAATGTAAACTACCTGGAAGCATTTTTTCAGCTCGCACTTTTCGATCCTCTTCCATTAGGATAAGCATTCCTTCTCCTTGGATGCACCAATAATATTCGGCGGTATCTATACTTTCGTGAAAATGTCCTCTAGTCATAAAATACTCACCATCAACTTTTCCAGGATAAATTGTTGAGTTGCCAAAAAATAATCCGCCCGATTTACCTTCTTCAACTGGTAAATAGGCTTGTACTTGATATACCAATTGACTTCCTTCTAGTTTTTCTTGCACTTTTCCATTTTTAAAAACTCCTTTTAAGTCCTTCAGGTGCTTTTTAGAGTTTAAAATTTCATCTCCTAAAAGTAAGCCTGATACAATGTTTAAATTAATTTTACTGCTTTGTATTTCCATATTATAATGATCCTCCTTTAATAAATTCAACTTGATTATCAACTTTTGCTCGTTTGTTTTTTAAAATCATATTAGAAACTATTTTTCCCATCTCTTCAAAATTGGTAGAAATTGTTGTAATACCATTGGCCATTACTTCTTTTAAAGGTGACTTATTGTAAGAGATAATGCCTATATCTTTACCGATAGTTAAATTGTTTTTGTGCGACATTTTTATGATTTATTGTTAAAAAAGCTTCATTCGGTTTTATTTTGTGTCCCTTTAGTTTTTTTAGCAACATGTAGTTGAAGTTATTTGATTTAGCAAACTGTTCAAACCCTTGTTGAATCTCTTTATACTGCAATTTATTTCCAGGAATGATCATATAAAGTGTGTTGTATTTTTTTAATTTTTTTAACTCTTGTGTTAAACAGACTAAGACATCTTTTTCAAATCGTTGGCATACGTGGGCATATTTATTACCTAATAAATTACTCCCTTGATCTAATAAGTACACTTTTTTCCTAGGTAGGTTTTCAAGTATTTTTTCAGTATCTTTTTCAAGAATGGGAATAATCACATATGATGAATAATTTCCTGTGGCTTCTTTGATCAGGTTAGAAAATACAGTTCTATTATTGTGATGAAAGAAAATTTCTACACGCCCCTTGTTTTTAAATTTATCTAAAATTGCATTATACAAACTTTCTTTATACAATGTTAAAGAGTCAAACAGTAAAAATATTTTATGTTTTTCGTGTGTTGTAGTTGATGCAATAAAAGAACCTTTACCAACTGTAGATGTAATAATTCCTCTTGCCTTTAAATCGTTGTAGGCATATAAAACAGTATCCTGAGATAAGGAAAATTCTTTGCACAATTGATTTAAAGAGGGGATTTTATCTCCCATTTTTAATTCCCCATTATCAATATCTTCCAATATACATTGGATAATTTGTTGGTATTTTGGTTTGCTTAAATTTTTATCTATTTTTATCATAGCTCTAGGTAGTACTATGCAAAAATATAAAATATTAATTATTTATGCAATTTTATATATCAATAGTCCGTTAAGGTTTGCATTAAACAGTTGATTATCAATAAAATAAG
>CAYPHN010000253.1:0-5228 GCA_964410265.1 uncultured Flavobacteriaceae bacterium
TTTGAACGAGATAAATTAACAAAAAAAGAGTCAACCTATATCAGTATAATACAGAACCAATATGAAAAACATATTAATAGTTCTTGTAATAGTTTTTGTTTCCTGTAAATCACCAACTGACAAAAAAACAGAAGCTAAGTCAATTGAATTAGAGCAACTACAGACAAGTATTGATTCCCTGTTCAATTCTGAAATAGGAGAAAATGAACCTGGAGCAGCGATACTCGTTTCCTATGAAGGTAAAATGATTATAGGAAAAGGATACGGATTGCGAGATACAGAAAGTAATGAGCCAATTACCAAAAGTACCAATATGAGAATGGGTTCTGTAAGTAAACAATTTACTGCTTTGACAGTTTTAAGCCTTGTAGATAATGGTAAGTTGTCACTGAGTGATTCTGTTAATTCAATTTTTCCATCAAAGACATTTAAGGATGTTACAATTGAACAATTAATTAATCATACTTCTGGTAGAGCAGATGCCGAAGAGGCATTTTTTACTGAATGGGATTCTACGAAAATAGCAGAAAATAAAGATGTTTTAGATTGGTATTTAAAAGAGAACCGCACCATTTCCAAACCAGGAGAAAAGTACCAATATAACAATGGTATTTATGAGTTTATTCCTACAATTGTTGAAAAAATTAGTGGGAAGGAATTTTCAAAATTTGCAAAAGAAGAAGTGTTTAAAAAAGCAGGAATGAAAAACACCAATTTTTTCAACCTTGCTAAGCCAATTGAAATAGAAGAACGAGCCTATTGTTATGAAAAAGATAGTTTGGGTAATTGGGAGAAAATGGATGGTCATTTTCTAAATGGTCTATTGGGAGCAGGCGGAGTTTATACAAGTGTGAATGATTACTTTCAATACGACTTGGCATTGAGAAACGAAACAATTTTTTCCAATGCAACTCACAAATTGATATTTAAACCTAGTTCTACTCATAACGTAAAAGGAGTTGACCACCATTATGCAATGGGTTGGGGCGTAACTGATAGTACTGCAACACATACAGGAGGTTGGTTTGGAACAAATACGTTTACCAAAAGGTATTTAAACAAACCATTAACTATAGCTATTTTTATGAATAGGAATACCTTGTTCGAAAGTGATTTAATTAGGAAAACAGATTCATTAGTTTTAGAATATGTTAAAACTACCGCTAACAACGTATATAAAAAATAGCGTGCTTTGTTGGTTAAGTGGAAAATTCGTTTCCATAAAAAACGCTATATTTAAACTGAAAATAAACGGTAAAAAGTCCGCTACTTTTCATATACAAACCGTTGGCGTTCATTGTAAAATCGTAAACCAATAAAATATAGGCATGTCTAATACAAACGGGTCAAAACAAAAATGGATTGAAAAAGGGTATGAGCATTTTGCTTTATACGGTCCTGATAATTTAAATATTAATAAAATAAGCAAGGATATAGGACTGGCAAGAACTACATTTTATCACTATTTTGGAGATATTGAGATTTTCACAGATGAGTTGCTTGAGATACATTGGGAAATATGTCTGCAATCTAGTGTTATCGGATTAAAGGAATGCAAAAAACTTTTTCCTGACCTATACAATATGATTGAGCAGTACCCTGTTCCTTTAAAATTTCACAAACAATTATTTCTTAATCGTCATATTTTAAAATTCAATTACTTATTTGTGAAGGCCTACAACTACCATGCAAATACTTTTGTTTTGAAACTGTTTTCTGAACAGTATAATTTGAATCTAACAAAAGAAAACCTCATTAATTTATGGACAACGGTTGGAGAGTCTTGGTATTCTAGACTGGATGTTAACTACCTTTCTGCAAAGACAATGCAACTACTTGCAGAAGATATAATGAAATCTGTTATGAAATTAACATCTTCTAATAACTACTATAATAAACCGTAGAAATCATCTGAGATTCCTCTAAATTTTTTCATTTCCTACTGTACACCAGTGTCTAATTTATGACATATCCCTATTGTAAATTTGTTGTATTAACAATAAATTAAAATGGTTGCAAATACAATATTTAAAAACATAAAATATGGCTTGCCTTTTTTAATAGCGGTTTTACTATTTAATTGGAGTTGTACACAGGAAGCATCAACAAAACAGCAAGTCCTTACTTCCTTATCAAAAGAAATCAAGGAAATTAGCCCTGGCATTTTAGAGGGATATTTACCCGAAGATAAAATTCCTAATAGCCTTAAACTAATTCCACCTCCACCAAAAGAGGGATCTGCTGCTTTTCTTTTAGATCAAGAAATAGCATCCAGCTTTGTATCATTAAAAGATGAGAAAAGAAAAGAACAAGCTAAAAAAGATGCTGACTTAGCTTTTCCACATGCTACGGAAGCTTTCAATATCATTTTGGATATAAAAATATCTGAAGAAAATACTCCTCATTTATATATGATTCTTCGTAGAACACTGGCAGATGTAGGATTATCAACCTATGCTGCTAAAAACCATTACCAACGTGCTAGGCCTTTTATGCTTAACAATATGGCAATTTGTACTCCTGAAGATGAGGAAGGATTACGTAAGGATGGTTCTTATCCATCGGGTCATACTGCCATTGGTTGGGCATGGGCATTAATTTTAGCAGAAGTATTCCCTGAACAAGCTGATGATATTCTGGAAAGAGGAAAACAATTTGGCATAAGTAGAAATATATGTAACGTACATTGGCATAGCGATGTAGTATATGGACGGATGATGGGTGCTGCAACAGTGGCAATATTACACTCAAACACTGACTTTATAATTGATTTAGAAGCAGCTAAATCTGAAATAATAAAACTAAAATTGATTAATTAATTTTAAAAGATAGAAAAATGAAAAGATTTACAATTGCTAGCCTAGTTGTGCTGCTATTTATGAGTACAGCTTGTGAGAATTCAAATAAAAAAGGGACTGCAGACACAAATACAGTTTCAGATGAAAAAGTTTTTGAAATTGTAACTAAGGCTTATGCTTTTGGATACCCGATGATTTTAATGGACTATACCAAAAAGATCATAACAAATGTGGAAGCTCCTACTTCAACTTCCGCTCCGATTAATCAATTAGGGCACTTTAGAGACTTTCCTGATGATAAATTTACAGATGTTGTAAAAGCCAATGTTGATACTTATTATTCAAATGCTTGGTACAATTTAAAAGAAGAACCTGTTGTATTAACTGTTCCTGCAACTGACCGATATTACTTGTTACCTCTTTACGATGCGTACTCAAATATTTTTTCTGTTCCAGGTTCTAGAACTACAGGCAATGGAGCGCATATATTTTTAGTAACTGGTCCTTTCTGGAAAGGAGAAATCCCTGAAGGAATGACGCAAATTAAGGCCCCAACCAATACGGTGTGGATGATTGGCAGAACACAAGTAAATAGTGCAGAAGACGGTGCTACTGTTGTTACCGCATTTCAAGATGGTATGAAAATAGATTTATTAAGTAATTATGGAAAAGAGTATAAAACACCCATTGGGATAGTTTCTGAAGAATATAAAAAAATAGTACCAGTAAATGATACAAGAGCTTTATCTATTGAAGAGTATATTAACAAGCTAACACAGTTAATGGTAGCTAATCCTCCTGCTAAAGCAGATGCTCCATTGATTAAAGAGATGGAATCTATTGGGATTATTGCTGGAAAAGAGTTTTCAACCAAAAATATGTCGCTTGAGTTAATTAAAAAACTAAATACTATTTCGGAAAACGCTCATCAAGATTGGATTGATAAGTCAACGGGTAAAAAAGATCCAGGTATAGCTATTGTTAATAATTGGATGTTTCCTGTTGACAAAATGGGCTTTTATGGTACAGATTATGAACATCGTGCTTTTATTGCATTTATAGGTTTGGGTGCTAATTTGCCCGAAGATGCTGTTTATCCCAATACTTCGGTAGATGAAAAAAGAAACCCAATAATTGGTGAGAATAACTACATACTTCATTTTGAGAAAGACGAAATACCTCCCGTACATGCCTTTTGGTCGCTTACCGCCTATAATAGTAAAGATTTTTTGGTTGCAAACACAATTAACAGATTTGCTTTAGGAGATAGAGACAATCTAACATATAATAAAGATGGTTCTTTGGATATATATATTCAAAATACCGACCCAGGTGGAGATAAAACAACCAATTGGTTACCTTCTACAAAGGAAGGCTTGACAAATATCACATTAAGATTATACTGGCCAAAAGAGGCCGCTTTAGATGGAACATGGAAAGTTCCCGCTATCAAAAAAGCGGATTAAATAAGGCTGATGTTAAAACACATTTTGGGTTATAATTATTAAACTCCCAAACAAATGATAGTAATAGTTGAATTATTTATTTTATGAGTAAAAGAGTATCATTTTTAATTGCCATTTTTATTGTGTTTTCTACTGGTATGAAGGCACAGAGTCTAGAAATTGATTCACTTTTTAACGAATCAAAAAATACGCTTACCGCAGTACCGTTAATTATTAATAACCCAGCTATGAAAACTGGATTTGGAGCTATGGGTATGTACTTTTTTAAATTTAACAAAAAAGATACAATTTCTCCACCTTCTACTATAAACCTTATGGGATTGTATTCAACAAACAAAAGTTATTTCGCAGCAATTACAAGTCGATTATTTTGGAGTGAAGATAAAAACCGTGCAAGTTTCGCTACAGGAGTTGTCAATATAAATAATGATTTCTTATATAATATTGATGACAATGATGTTGGACTAGTTTATACTGAAAACCGAAAGTTTATCACTTTAGAATATAGCAGAAAGATAATCTGGGAATTTTAGCTTGGACTGTTATACCTTGGTACACAAACCAATTACGCATTTGATAACGGCACACAAGAAGAAAATGATTTTGCTCGTGAATTCTTCGAACAAAATGGTATTACCGACAACTTTATTTCTAGCATAGGGTTTAATATTTCTTTCGATACGAGAGACTATGTTTATTATCCAACAAGTGGCTTCACGTTTAGTATTAGACCAAAGTTTAACACAGAATGGTTGGGTAGTGACAATAATTATACGGATACAGATTTTGAAGCCGCATATTATATTCCACTAGCCACTAACCAAGTATTGGCATTTGGATTAGGGGGAGGTTTTGCAACAGGTGACGTTCCTTTTGATGGGTATCAGAATTATGGAGTAAGAAATAACCTTAGAGGGTATCAAGCAGGAAAATACAAAGGCAAGCATATGATAGCAGGGCAAGC
>CAYPHN010000254.1:0-5218 GCA_964410265.1 uncultured Flavobacteriaceae bacterium
AACAAAATGAATAATCAAATTAATCATAGTATGTCTTTAGCAAAACCAGATGCTATAGACCTTTCTACTAAACAAAAAATTGCAGTTGCAATTGGTGTTATTGGACTTTTCATTTTAACATTGTCGCTTTTTAATACAAATTTTCCAAATAAAGAACTGTTTTTAACTGCTTCTTTAATATTAATTTCAGTTGGAATAATACTCTTTGCGAATGATGTTTACCTCAATAAATTAGAAGGTATAAAAAATGATGGTGTGTGGTTTAAATCCATTTCATCACGTGGTACTTTAGGTTGGATTACAGGAATTGTTTTAACCTCGTTTTACATCGTTTTATATTTCTATCCTTATTTATTAGGGCTTGGTGTTGATGGAGCTTCAAATACAGGGTTAGTTTCCCTTTTTGACCCTTTAAGTAATTTATTAAGCGGAAATCCTGCAAGCCAATGGTTTGTTTATGGCACGCTTTATACAGTTGCTATTTTGGTATTTGGCTATAAATTTTTACTTAAATATCGCCAAAATCGTTACCAACAACTACGTACTTTTTCTGTGATGTTTTTTCAATTAGGTTTTGCTTTTTTAATTCCTGAATTTATGGCAAGATTAAATAGCGATACGTTTAAACTGCCTTACTACGATTTAAAAAATATGTGGCCTTTAAACTATTATAATTTCGAGCAATACAGAATTGACGATTTTATTAATGCAGGAAATATTGGTTTGGCATTATTAATTTTTGGTGTAGTTTCAATCTTTGTAATATCTCCTTTTCTAACTTATAAATATGGTAAACGTTGGTACTGTTCGTGGGTTTGTGGTTGTGGAGGGTTAGCAGAAACCGCTGGAGATTCTTTTCGTCATTTATCTTCTAAAAAATTATCAGCTTGGAAATTGGAACGTTGGCTCATACATACGGTTTTAGTGTTTGTGACACTAATGACAACAGCAGTTATTTACACGTATTTAGGATACGACCCCAGTAAATATTGGCTCACTAAAGGTGTATTTTTAGCTTTAGTTGGATCGCTTTTAACATTGATATTTACGATAGTTATGATTTTTAAACGCAACGAATTTGGTAAAGATGCTCGTTATGGTGCCATTGGTTACTTTGTGATTATTATAGTCCTTTTGGGAATGCATTATTTTAATAATGGAACTAATTTATTCTTATTTGAAGCTGAAACCTTACGTTCAAGTTATGGGTTTATGATTGGATCTATATTCTCTGGAGTTGTAGGAACAGGGTTTTATCCTATTCTTGGCAACAGAGTTTGGTGTCGATTTGGTTGCCCGATGGCTGCCATTTTAGGATTTCAACAGCGAATATTTTCGAAATTTAGAATTACAACTAATGGAGGACAATGCATTTCTTGCGGAAATTGTTCAACCTATTGTGAAATGGGAATTGATGTAAGAGCTTATGCTCAAAAAGGAGAAAATATTGTACGTAGCAGTTGTGTTGGTTGTGGTGTTTGTTCTGCTGTTTGCCCAAGAGGAGTTTTAAAATTGGAAAACGATGCAATTGAAGGTCGCATAAACTCTAATGAAATTTTATTAGGCAATGATGTAGATTTAATGAAATTGGTAAATCAAAAATAGTGAGTACTGTTCAATATTCAATATTCGGTATTTTTTTCTTTATTGTACTAAGCATGCATGCTCAAAAGAAATATCAAAAAAACTATTTTGATAATGGAAATTTACAATCTGAAGGTTGGATACAAGATAGTCAAAAAACAGATTACTGGAAATTTTACTATAAAAATGGAAACACAAAAAAAGAAGGACATTTTAATAATTCCAAATTAGATAAATACTGGTATTTTTACTATGAAAATGGTGTTAAAAACAGTCAAGGGTATTTTATTAATGGTAAAAAAAATGATTGGTGGATTTTTTATGATAGCAATGAGCAGATTACGCATAAGAGCCAGTTTAAAAATAATTTAAAAAACGGATATTGTTTGTGCTATAAAAATAAAGAATTAATAAAAGCTGAAAAATATAAAGATGGCCAAAAAATTAGAGAATGGACAAATGTTAAATCCTTTAAAAAGGACAATAACTTATTTGGTTTTTAATGATAAATATTAAAGTCATCATTCCTGCTTTTAATGAGCAAGATGCTATCGCAAGCGTAATTAATAATATTCCAGATATTGTTAATGAGGTTATTGTAATAAGCAATAACTCTACAGATAATACTGAAATAAATGCAAAAAATGCAGGAGCAATTGTTTTAACTGAAAACCGAAAAGGTTATGGTTATGCTTGCTTAAAAGGAATGAAATATATTTCTAAGCAAGAAAAAAAACCAGATATTGTAGTGTTTTTAGATGGTGACTATAGCGATTATCCTGAAGAACTTACAAAACTTGTAGAACCAATTATAAATAATGATATCGATTTTGTAATTGGAGCAAGAATAAAACGACTACGTGAACAAGGTTCTATGACACCGCAACAAGTTTTCGGAAATTGGTTAGCAACCTTTTTAATGAAATTTATGTTTCGAGCAAAATTTACCGATTTAGGACCTTTTAGAGCTATAAAGTATGATAAATTATTAGCTCTTCATATGGAAGATAAAACCTATGGCTGGACTGTAGAAATGCAATTAAAAGTATTAAAGCAAAAATTAACCTATATTGAAATTCCTGTAAAATATAGAAATAGAATAGGTATCTCAAAGGTTTCAGGCACGCTAAAAGGTTCAGTATTGGCAGGCATTAAAATTTTAGGTTGGATATTTAAATACAGTTTTAAATAATGATTTTAGAAACTACAATAATAGTTGTTTATTCAATTGCTCTCATACTTATTTTCTTGTATGCTTTAGCGCAATTAAACTTGTTATTTAATTATTTATCTGCTCAAAAAAAAGAGGATAATTCGCCTAAATTCGATTTAAACAATCCTTACGAAATTCCTTATGTAACCATTCAACTTCCTGTTTATAATGAGTTATACGTTATGGAACGTCTGCTTAATAATATTGCAAAAATTGAGTATCCAAAAGATAAGTTAGAAATTCAGGTTTTAGATGATTCAACAGATGAATCTTTCGAGATTACCAAAAAACATATTAATCAACTACAAAAAACAGGTTTAGATATTCAGCATGTATTAAGAGATAATCGAGTAAATTTTAAAGCTGGCGCTTTAAAAGAAGGCTTAAAAATTGCTAAAGGCGAATTTATTGTCATTTTTGATGCCGATTTTTTACCTCAAAAAGATTGGTGTTGTACAAACACGTTGGGCACATATTAATCGCAACTATTCTATTTTAACAAAAATTCAAGCGTTTGCGCTCGACGCTCATTTTACTTTAGAGCAAGTGGGACGAAATAGCAAAGGACATTTTATCAATTTTAATGGTACAGCTGGTGTTTGGCGAAAAGAATGTATTATTGATGCTGGAAATTGGCAAGGCGATACCTTAACCGAAGATTTAGATTTAAGTTATAGAGCACAGTTAAAGAACTGGAAGTTTAAATACCTTGAAAAGGTAGTAACTCCAGCCGAACTACCTGTAGTAATAAGTGCTACTCGTACGCAGCAATTTAGATGGAATAAAGGTGGTGCCGAAAACTTTAGAAAAATGCTTTTTAAATTAATTATGAGCAAAAATATTTCGATTAAAACCAAAATACATGGTATTTTACATTTATTAAATAGCACGATGTTTTTAAACATATTTATTGTAGCTGTTTTAAGTGTCCCAATGCTATACATTAAAAACGAATATGCACATTTAAAACCTTATTTCTATGTCATGAGTTTTTTTGTTATAAGCACTCTTATTTTCTTTATTTGTTATTGGTTTATGTACAAACAAATATATGGTGGTGGCTTTAAAAAATTTGTGAATTATATTGGAATGTTTTTAACGTTCTTTTCAATTGCAATGGGTTTTTCGTTACATAATTCTGTAGCAGTTATTGAAGGTCATTTTGGTAAACGCAGTGATTTTATACGTACTCCAAAATTTAATATAAATAGCATCTCTGATTCCTGGAAAGGCAACAAATATTTACGTAAAAAACTATCGCTTAATGTTATTGTTGAAGGAATATTAGTACTCTATTTCGCCTTTGGTATGTATAGTGCTTTTATTGTTGGTGACCAAGGAGGTGACTTTGGGTTATTCCCTTTTCACCTTATGTTGTTTCTTGGTTTTGGTTATGTATTTATTAAATCACTAACTTCGAAAATGTAAAGGCCTTATTACAAAAAAATGAATCTTAAAACTTATCTACCTCAATATAAAACTTCATTTATTTTTGTTGTGCTTAGTGTTTTAATGTATTTGTCATTTGCTTATAACTTATCTAGAAACAACTACACCACACTTATTTTTCTTTATACAGCCTTATTTTTCTTATTTTATAAACTCATAACAACAAATCATGATAATTTTAATTTTTTAGTAATAATTTCATTTTTGTTTCGGCTGCTATTTTTATTTGCAATCCCCAATTTGTCTCAAGATTTTTATCGTTTTATTTGGGACGGCCGGATGATTTTAGAAGGGTTTAGCCCATATTTATATACACCAGAATCATTTATTAACAGTGGAGAACTTCCTGTCGTACAGGCCAAAGAACTGTATATAGGAATGGGAGAACTTAACGGAAGTCATTATACAAACTACCCACCCATCAATCAATTTAGTTTTGTAATTGCAGGTATTATTGCAGGCAAAAGCATTTTAGGCTCAGTAGTTGTAATGCGAATTCTTATCATCTTTGCAGATATAGGTATACTTTTTTTCGGTAAAAAATTATTGCAACAGTTAAATATTCCAAGCCACCATATTTTTTGGTATTTACTCAACCCATTTATTATTATTGAACTTACCGGAAATCTTCATTTCGAATCTGTAATGCTTTTCTTTTTGATTTGGAGTTTATACCTATTACAGCTTAAAAAATGGAAAAAAGCAGCTATTGTATTTGCACTTTCAGTATCTGTAAAACTTATACCACTAATATTTTTACCTCTGTTTTTACAAAAACTTGGTTGGATAAAAAGCATTTATTTTTATAGTATTGTTGGCTTTCTCACACTAATGTTTTTTTCGCCATTTTATTCTTCTGATTTTATACATAACTATACGCAAACCGTTGCACTTTGGTTTCAAAATTTTGAATTTAATGCAAGTATCTATTATATTATTAGAGAGCTTTCTTATAAAGTAAGAGGGTGGAAT
>CAYPHN010000255.1:0-3630 GCA_964410265.1 uncultured Flavobacteriaceae bacterium
GAACAGCTATTGTATTATGGTGCTAGAGCAGCTTAAAAACTTAACGGACTATTGTGATAAACAATTAATAATTATTAGTTACATAATAACGCAACAAAGTAGAAGCTAACATTATTCTAAATAAAAAGGAAAGGAATTTAATAAATTCCTTTCCAATCAATTTTTACAAATCCGTAATCTGCCATACTTAGTAAATCACTTTGTATGCTTTTTCCTTCTTTTGCTTCATACAATACTACTAAATTACTTAGTAATTCGTTTTTTTGTGAAGTAGGTGTTTTTACTCCAATTTTAACGGTGTAATCGGCTGTACGATTTAATGAAACATGTTCATAAATTATCGTTTCCCCCTTATTTGGTCCGGCAATAGTAATTGTTGCCTCAATATTTTCTGCGTTAATATTAAAACTGTGATCTCCAACTTCATTGAACACTAAAGTTCCTGATATTTCTTTTATGTCATTGGATGTACAAGATGATAATATGGCAGCAGAAATTATCGCAATAAATAATAAACTTCTCTTTTTCATAGCCCCCTTTTTTCTTATTCTTTTTCGTGTAATGTACTTGATTACAGTTTTATAACGTGTAAAAAGGGTGTTTATTATAATAGGGTTAAACTAAGCTGAATTTCTGCTTGCATTGATATTACCAAATAAGGATCTGGTAATAAGGTTTTCATAAACTTCTAAAGCTTTTTTATCAGGATTTTTTTGAAGTCTTATTTCTTGTACTTTTTTAAGCGCATATTGTTGAATGGTTAATAATGGAAGTACAATAGATTCTCTAACTTCAATAGATGCTTTCTCAACTGGGTAATTTTGCATTAACTCTGTTTGATTTGCTAATTTTAATGTCAACCTTTTTGAAGTTAAAAATTCTTGATAAATAAGCGACCAAAACGAACCGAATTCAGGGTCTTTTTCCATGTATCGCGTCAATTCAAAAAATGATTTTTTCATTGACATCATACTGTTATCAATTAAACTTTTAAAGAATTTTGAATTATTATAGAGGCTAACAGCTTTGTCAAACTCTCCATTTTGTTCATATTTTAATAAGGCTGTACCTACACCAAAAAAACCGGGTACATTTTGTTTTAACTGGCTCCATGACCCAACAAAAGGAATTGCTCTTAAATCGCCAAAGTCTAACGTATCAGAATTACTTCTCTTTGCAGGGCGACTACCAATATTGGTTTTAGCATAGTACCTTAAAGTACTCATATCCTCTAAATAAGGTAGGAATTTTGGATGATTTTTAAAATCACGATATGCATTATAACTTATTTCAGAAAGATCATTCATAACATATTTTTGTTCTTCGCTCAATTTGTTTTTGGCACTGTCAAAAAATTCATTGGTTACGCCAGAACTTATTAGTTGTTCTAAATTGTATTGCGCAGATTTTATGGTACCAAAGTTAGAACTAATAGTTTGACCTTGTATAGTAAGTTGTACTTCATCGTTTTCTATGCTTGGTCCAAGTGATGCGTAAAATTGATGAGTTTTACCTCCTCCTCTTGCTGGTGGCCCACCACGTCCATCAAAAAATATAACTTTTACGCCGTGTTTTCTTGAAATTTTAGTAAGTTTTTCTTTGGCCATAAATATTGACCAATTAGCCATTAAATACCCGCCATCTTTTGTTCCATCTGAAAAACCGAGCATTATAGTTTGTTTATTACCTCTTTCGCTTAGGTGTTTTTTGTAGGTTTTGTTGTTGTATAATTGCTCCATAATTTGTTTGGCATTTACCAAATCATCTATGGTTTCAAAAAGTGGAATGATATCAACTGGCATTTTTTCTGAAAACGTTGTTAATTTAATCATAGCATAAACCTCCATTACGTTTAAAACGCTTTGATTATTACTTATAATATAACGATTGGCACCTTTTTCTCCATTATTTGCTTGAATAGTTTTTATAGCATTAATAGAACCTAAGGTTTTAACTACCATTTCGTCATTAAAATCGTCAACTTTTATTTCTCCTTTGATATTGCTAAGAATCTCAATTTGATCATTTTCATTTAATTCTAAATAATTTTCAGGAAATATAGATAAGTTATTTTTTAATGTTGTTTTTACAATATTAGTAAATACCTGATGATGAATCCTACTATCTTGCCTTACATCTAAAGCTGCAAAATAAAACCCAAATATATGCACCTTGTGAATTAAATCATTTAATTCTGTTAGGTATAATGATTGATAATTATTAACCAATAAGTTTTTAATTTCTGCCAAATCATTTAATAACTCTTCACAAGTAATTACATTTTTATCTGGTTTGATAAAACTTTGATATAATTTACTTTCTAAACTTGTTACTATCTCTGCAACATGCTTAAAAGTAAGTTTGCGCCTTAATTTTTTTAGGTCTCTATAATAATTTCTTAATACGGCTTGCCTTAATTTTTTTGCGACATTTGTAGTTATGTCTGTCGTAACAAAAGGGTTCCCATCTCTATCGCCACCAGGCCAAAACCCTAAATTTATAAATTCATTAGAAGTGCCTTTGTTTTCATAAATATTACTTTCAATATAATTATAGATACTACTTGCCGAATGGTAAAAAACATTTTCTAAATACCAAATTAAGTTAATTGCTTCATCTAGCGGACTTGGTTTTGATTCTTTTAAAAATGGCGTTACGCCCAATTGAGCCAACAATTTTTTAATATTAATTAAATCATTTTCTTCAATGGCCTTTGTCAAGTCGGTTATTATTCCCAAAACCGTTCCAGGATAAAATTGTGTTGGGTGTGCAGTAAGAACAATTCTAACTTTAAAATCTTCTAAATATTTTTGTAAGGCTTCTTTTTTGTTTTGTGCAAAAGCCTCTTCTTTTGTATTTCTTAAAGTGCCCTTACCATTCATATTATTGATAATAGGAAATGCTGCATCTTCAATTGCATCAAACAATACTACCTGGCGTTCAGTGTATTGTATAAATTTAAATAAAAGATCAACCTTTTCTTTTTCCGAAGGATTATCAAGGTATTTATTAAAAAATTTTGATATGATTTCTATAGGTGTTTCTCCATTTTTAAATCCGTTTTCACAAATTTCACTTAATAAAGGCATTAAGACACCGGTGTTTCTAATATTGTCGAAAGGTAGGGTAATGAAAATGCTGTTATAAATTTGATATTTGGTTAAAATATGTTGATTGAATCTTTTTGACTTGGGTTGGGTAATCATAAATGTATTGCATTATTTGAAATGCAAATTTAAATATAAAACGAGTATTATACTATTTTAACCGAAGATTTGCGAACTTAATAATAAATGAACTTTAAATTATATTTAGTTTAAATATTAATGTAATTAGCAATAGGATTAATATTTGTGTGCTTTTTTTTGATTACAAATTCAATATTTATAAATTATTGAGCGTAGAGTAAACTATATGGCATTAATAAAATTCTGCCAAAGAATGTGGTTTCCACATCGAATACACTTCCCAAAAGGTGCATCATTTTTACTTTGTTTTTTACTTTTTCAATAGTCCATTATATTTTTGTATAAAATTGATATATAGTTAGTTGTATCACAGCGCTTAGATGAGGTAACTCATTTGTATTCAAAAAATTAATTTATAATTCAACATTCATAATTCATAATT
>CAYPHN010000255.1:3641-5207 GCA_964410265.1 uncultured Flavobacteriaceae bacterium
CATGAGGCATGTTTGCTAAATGTTTAATTATGGGTCACCTACTATTCACAGTTAAATCTAATCATAAATTTTAAAATAAAAAGATTTAATTAAATACTTTTTAAGTGGAGTTTAGTATTTTTGCAAATCAAAAAAACAAAGGATGCATAATATAAAAGAATTACAAGATTTTTCAACGCAAATAAGAAGAGATATAGTAAGAATGGTTCATGCGGTAAAATCAGGACACCCAGGAGGTTCTTTAGGTTGCAATGAATTTTTAACTGTTCTTTTTAAAGAGGTGATGGATTATTCTACTAATTTTGATATGGATGGCGTTGGTGAAGATTTATTCTTTTTATCCAATGGTCATATTTCTCCATTATTATACAGCATATTGGCCAGAAATGGCTATTTCCCTGTAAAGGAACTTGCAACTTTTAGAAAAATAAATTCAAGGCTACAAGGGCACCCAACTACGCATGAAGGATTACCAGGTGTTAGAATGTCAGCAGGTTCATTAGGTCAAGGTCTTTCTGTTGCAATTGGTGTTGCAAACGCAAAAAAATTAAATGGTGATGATAAATTAGTTTATACTTTACATGGTGATGGTGAACTACAAGAAGGGCAAATTTGGGAAGCCGCAATGTATGCAGCAGGTAAAAATGTTGATAATTTAATTGCAACAATTGATTATAATTTAAAGCAAATTGATGGCCCAACAGATGAGGTAATGCCATTAGGTAATTTACGTGATAAATTTGAAGCTTTTGGATGGGTTGTTTTTGATATAGAAAAAGGAAATGACATAGAAAGTATTATTGTTGGATTAAAAAAGGCAAAAGAAGCAACTGGAAAAGGTAAACCTGTTTGTATTTTGTTGCATACAGAAATGGGAAATGGAATTGATTATATGATGGGTACCCATGCATGGCATGGAAAATTTCCTAGCGATGAACAATTAGCATCCGCTTTAAATCAAAACCAAGAAACATTAGGCGATTACTAATTGTAATAAATAATATGCCAAACCGATTAATTTTAATCGGTTTTTTTTATGTTCATTTTTTACTATAAAAAGTAGGCAGTTGTAATTTAAATTTAACTGCAATCAACCTTATTGCAATTATAATTAAAGTTGTAATAACATAATTGATATTAGAATCAATACTTAATTCATTTAATATTAAATAGGAAACAGAACCAATAATACATGCGATTGCATAAATTTCTTTGTGAAAAATTAAGGGAATTTCATTGCTTAGTGTATCCCTAATTACACCACCAAATGTAGCTGTTAACAAGCCTAAAGAAATAGAAATTATAGGGTGTAGATCATTTTGAATTCCTATTTCAGTTCCAATGATGGTGAAAATACCCAAGCCAATGGTATCAAATAAAAATAAGGACTTACTTAAATAAGCTATCTTTTTTCTTAAAATTATGGAAACTATTACAGATAAAAATATAATATAAATATAATTGAGATCTAGCATCCATGTAACAGGATTTCTTCCAATTAAAACATCTCTCAAAGTTCCACCGCCAACGGCCGTCACAAAGGCATCACCATCGCATGCACCAATA
>CAYPHN010000256.1:0-5202 GCA_964410265.1 uncultured Flavobacteriaceae bacterium
AGTTAATGGAACATTTTATAGTATCCGCACGAAAATATCGGCCACAAGTATTTTCTGATGTAGTAGGCCAACAAGCCATTACAAATACTCTTGAAAATGCTATAAAAAATAATCACCTGGCGCAGGCATTGTTATTTACCGGTCCAAGAGGTGTTGGTAAAACTACTTGTGCTAGAATTTTAGCCAAACGTATAAATCAAGAAAGTTTAGAAACGGTTCAAGAAGATGAAGATTTTGCCTTTAATATTTTTGAATTAGATGCCGCATCAAATAATTCTGTTGACGACATAAGAACTTTAACCGATCAGGTTAGAATACCTCCACAAACAGGGAAATATAAAGTTTATATCATTGATGAAGTTCACATGCTGTCGCAAGCTGCATTTAATGCTTTTTTAAAAACCTTAGAAGAACCACCAGCGCATGCCATTTTTATACTGGCCACTACGGAAAAGCATAAAATTATTCCTACAATCTTATCCCGTTGCCAAATATTCGATTTTAAACGTATCGGAGTTTTAGATATCAAAAACTACTTGCATAAAATAGCCAAAAAAGAAAAAATTACTGCCGATGATGATGCGCTTCACATAATTGCACAAAAAGCCGATGGTGCATTACGTGATGCACTCTCCATATTTGACAGGGTAGTGAGTTTTTCAGGTAATGAACTAACAAGGCAAGCAGTTACAGAAAATTTGAATGTACTTGATTATGATGTTTATTTTAATATGACCCATTTAATATTAGAAAATAATATCCCACAAATTTTATTGGATTATAATACGGTTTTAAACAAAGGCTTTGAAGGTCATCACTTTATTAGTGGCTTGGCTTCGCATTTTAGAGACCTCCTAGTGGCTAAAGACTCGGCAACAGTTGCTTTATTAGAAGTTGGTGATGCTGCTAAGAAAAAATACTTGGAGCAAGCACAAAAATCAGATCTTAAGTTTTTGTTACAAGCTATAGACCAGGCCAATGAGTGCGATTTAAAATACAAGACCAGCACCAATCAACGATTACTTGTTGAACTCTCTTTAATGAAAATTGCATCCATCACTTTCGATGGCAAAAAAAAAATCTAAACGTTTTATAATTCCCGCAACGTTCTTTATCAATGCCATTGTTGAAGAAAAGTTAGATATTTCAGCTACAAACCAAGTTCAACCTAATTCTACTGCAAGTACTGCGCATGAGCCAAAAAGTAATTACACTCCTAACAAAGAAACTCAACCAAATCTTCAACAACAAAAATCCTCACCTCCAATTGCTCCAAACACAGTAAATTTAAACCAAGGAGCAAGAAGAAAATCTGCTTTATCTCTTTCAAGTTTAAAACGAAATAAACTAGAAGAAGTCCGATTAAAAAGCATACAAAAGGCAGATATAAACACAGATAATTTACCTAAAGACCCATTTACAGAGGCTACTTTTTTAAAGGTTTGGAAAACCTATATAGAAGAACTTCACGACAATGGTGAAAAGATATTTGCTTCTATTTTAAAGGCAGATATACCCAGAATTAAAAATAATTTGATTTGTGTAACCTACCCAAATGAAATGATGAAAGCAGAATTAATTAAGGTAAAACCCAAAGCACTTAAATACTTACGACAAACTTTAAATAACTTCAGCCTCGAATTTAAAATTGAAGTAAATGAAGAAAATATCAAAAAATTTGCATACACTCCTCAAGAAAAGTTTGATTTTTTAAAAGAAAAAAATGATGCAATTGTCAACTTAAAAAAAACTTTTAATTTAGAATTATAAACTTTACTTGTTCTATTGATTTAGTATATTAGCGAATACTAAACTCAGAAAATTGGATCTTAAAACATTTATTATATATTTTATTGGATTTTTGATGGTAGCTATTGCTGCGAATCAAATTGCCAAAATTTTTCAAAAAATAAAATTTCCATTAATAACAGGGTTTATTATTACAGGTATTGTTGCCGGTTCTTCATTTCTAAATTTTATCACCCCAGACGCTGTAAAAAATCTTAATTTTTTAAATGAAATAGCTTTATCCATTATTGCTTTTTCCGCTGGAGCGGAGTTATATTTAGATGATTTACGAAGTAGACTAAAAAGCATCAAATGGATGACCATTGGGCAGTTAATAATTACCTTCGTATTAAGCAGTGTTTCCATATTTTATATTGCCGATAACATACCTTTTATGGCAAACATGAATGTAGCTTCTAAAATAGCCGTGGCCATCTTATTCGGAACAATTTTTGTTGCACGTTCACCATCATCTGCAATTGCGGTTATCAATGAAATGAGAGCCAACGGTCCCTTTACAAAAACTGTTATGGGTGTTACCGTTGTAAAAGATGTATTGGTTATTATACTATTTGCCATTAGTTTTTCAATAGCTAAGGCACTGGTTAACGGTGAACAAATGGGTATTTCATTTCTAATTATTTTGTTTCTTGAGTTAATCGCTTCTTTTACACTTGGCTATTTGGTAGGTAAATTTTTGGAAGTTCCATTTTTATTCAACGTCAATATTAAAATTAAAGGAATTGCTATTCTATTTATTGGCTATGGTATTTATCTCTTATCACATTATATAAAAATTAACTCTCCAATATGGTTTGATCATGTGGTTATTTTAGAACCTCTTTTAATAGCCATAATAGGTGGTTTTGTTTTAACCAACTACAGCAAACACCGTATTGAATTTAAAGAAATTTTACAAGAAATAAGCCCAACCATTTATATCATTTTCTTTACACTAATAGGAGCCTCTTTGTCTTTCCAAACCTTAATGAATGTTTTTGGTATTGCTTTGGCACTATTTTTATTGCGACTTGTTACTATGTTTCTGGGAGGAGTATTTGGCGTTACGGTTGTTGGAGACCCTAAAAAATACACATTTATTGCCTGGATGCCATATTTAACTCAGGCAGGTGTTGCATTGGGTTTAGCCACTATCGTATCAGAAGAGTTTCCTGTTTGGGGTCATGAGTTTGAAACTATTGTTATAGCGATTATTATTCTGAATCAACTCGTAGGCCCTCCACTTTTTAAATGGACACTTAGTTATGTAAAAGAAAGTCATTTACGAGCCAATATGAGTCCTTTACAAAGTACACGTGATGCTGTTATATTTGGAATTGAAAATCAATCTATTGCCCTAGCAAAACAATTGGAAACCAACAATTGGAAATCGAGATTGGTTTCTTTAGAAAGCTATAAACCCAATGGACCAAATGATATTGAGATTATAACTAATTTTAATCCTACCATTCAAAATTTTAAAGACTTAGAATTAGATAAAACAGAAGCCATTGTATTGATGTTAACCGATGATAAGAATTTTAAATTAGCCGAACTAATTTATGAACATATTGGCATTAAAGATGTTATTGTGAGACTTAATAATCGTGAAAATTTTGAAAAGTTTCACAAACTAGGTGCTTTGATTATTGAACCTGCTACTGCAATGGTGAGCTTATTAGATCATTTTGTTAGATCACCAAATGCAGCCTCTTTACTGTTGGGTATGGATGAAGGGCAAGATACCATGGATATTGAAATTAAAAACAAAGATATTCACGGACTTCGAATTAGAGAATTACGTTTACCTACAGACTTAATCATTTTATCCATAAAACGAAGTGGACAAATGTTGATAACACATGGCTATACCAGACTGCGAATTGGAGATGAGATAACCTTGGTAGGGTCGAAAAAAAGTTTAGAAGATATTAAGTTTAAATTGGATACCTAATTAGAGTTTTTGGTTGTTGGTTGATGGTTTTTGGCTTTAATTAATTGATTTTAGCTTAACTACCAGCAGATGAATTTTAGTAAGTTGTTGGATTCATCTCGGTAAGGAATTTAGCTTTTTTTACACTTATCTATATTCTATCATCTTTATCTTTTTACATTTTTCTTTTTTCTTAAACTTAATGACACTTACCTTTGTAAAAAACATAAATTATGTTGGGATTAAAATTTGAAACGGAAACTTCGTGGGCTGAGATTGCTAAAAGCGATTTACAACAAATATTAACCGATCACGCTTTCGCGGAGCAAAAAGCAGCATCAAATGCTGTTTCTATTATCATTAACTATTCTGAAGAAACCGAAATGGTAAAGGTTATGAGTGATATTGCCATTGAAGAAATGGAGCACTTTAGAATGGTGCACCTACTCATGGTAAAAAGAGGTATGATATTAGGAAGAGAACAAAAAAATGATTACGCGAAACATTTACATGGATTTTTTACCAAAACCAAAGACAGAACAGATGCTTTAATTCAAAGATTATTAATTGCTGCATTAATAGAAGCAAGAAGTTGTGAACGTTTTAAAGTATTCTCTGAAAACTTAGAAGACGAAGAACTATCTAATTTTTATAAAGAACTAATGGTTTCTGAAGCCAATCATTACACACAATTTTTGGGTTTCGCTCGCCAATATCAAGATCGGAAAATTGTAGATAAAAAATGGGAGGATTTATTAGCCTATGAAGCCGAATTCATGAAAAATCGTGGCAATAAGGCCACAGTACACGGTTAATTGTAAAGGTTATGTTTCGGAATATTGTGGGAAACAGAGTTTTGATAGTAAAATATATTTTATATTACAACTTTTCACTAAATATTACACTATGAAATCGCATATATTGCTGGATTTGAGCAGAATATAAATTCCACATTATTTAAGAACACAACCATTGTAAATTACTTGATAAATTGGATAGCGTATGGATAATTTATTGGCTCTCCTTTATTAACTTTTATGGCATTGATTATTGGAAATACCAAAGAAGAAATTCCAATAATAATTAATCCAATAATACCCAAACCAAATAAAAATATTAGTGGTATACAAATTAAACCGTATACAAATAGACTCATTTGAAAATTTAGAATTGATTTACCTTCCTGATCCATACCGTAAATTTTATCTTTATTGGTTGCCCAAATAATTAAGGGTACAATAAAACCACCCATTCCGGTAATTCCATTTAATAATTGACTTAAGTGAGTAAGCATCAAGGTTTGTCTGTCTTCTCTCATTTTATGTTTTTTCTATACGCTTATATCGGCAAGTGTTTTCGTAGCGAAAAGTCAAAATGTATGCTAGTGTTGGTGTAGCCCAACTTTGAGACACACAAACATAGTATTATTATGGTGCGTATAGAAAAGCCAGCAATCCCAACAATGGCGTGCAGTTTGGCTT
>CAYPHN010000257.1:0-4555 GCA_964410265.1 uncultured Flavobacteriaceae bacterium
AAGTTTTTGGTCAAAGAAAATCGCATATTCTAATTTCTTATGCTTTGGGTTTTCCGCTTCGAAAATGTTTATTTCATTGTTTTCGTCTCTTTCATCAATTTCTATTGCAGGATAAATCCAAATTTTAAGAAACCTTTCAGATAATATATCAAATCGTCTATCAATTTCGTTTGAATCCCATTTCTCAGCAATTGACAAGTATTTGTTTAGCCATAAGCGACTATCTTTATAACCGGCTAATTCTAAATCTCTTTTAAACGCAAACGGTTTATTACCCAATTTACCATTATTCCCAGATAAAGTTAGATTTCCAATTGTATTAAGATAGGTTTCTTTGATAAGGTTATATTCATCTGTTCCTAATTCAACTTTCCATCTTGGGTCAGGATTTTGAGGGAAAATATGTTCTATCGTTATATCTGTATTTCCTTCAATTTTTACAGGTTCTCTATTTTCAAAATTTTCTAGACGTTCCAATAAATATGTTCTGTTTTTCGATTTTATATTATAGACATCTTTTAATTTGAAACTTTCAATTAGTTCTTTGTTTTTTGGGAAACGTTGCGAACCTGGTCTTTTAAGTAGCCATTTTTGTAATGAAAGTAAGTAGTTGTCTTTATCAACTTTTTCATACAAAGTCATAAATATTTTGTTCAATGCGTTTGTTGGTAAGCCAACAATAAAACGTCTCCAAGTAAAAGATTGAACAAAATCTAAAACATTAATAAAAGTGATTTTATCAATAATATTTTCTGAATAGTCCTCATAGACTTTCATTAAGAAAGGATAAGCAACATTTATTTCAAGTCTATTGATATATTCAAGTTCACGTCTTATGTCTTTATCAGTTTCATTTTTAGGATTGATTAGTTTGTTGTAAAATTTCACAAGTGATTTAATTGGTAGAAGATTACTTTCTAATGTTTCTAAATCACTTATTGGATAATTTGTTTTAAACTCTAAATATACCTTGCTTTTGTTTGGGATTTTGTTGTTAACTAAGGTTAAATAATCACGAATAAAATCCGAAACTTTACTTGTATTTAAGGATTCATCTTTTGCAAGTTTTTCAATTATTTCCCAATAATTACTGTAAATTTTGTTTTGGTCTCTCCGTTTAAGTCCCATTAGAATATAATTTCTAATTAAATCGGCTTGTGAAAGTTCAAGACCAGTTGAATTTAAACTTTCAAAAATTCTTTGAGGATTATCTTTTTCTCTATCCAATGATATTTCTACAAACATTAATCTTGAAAGACCTTTAAGTACAAATTCAAAATTTTCTTCTGTAATTCTACTTTTGAAATAATTAAAATTGTCAATTACTTTTGAAAAATCAGTGTATTCTTCACTAATGTCACTTCTAAGTAAAAATTTTATTGCTTTGTCATTATTGTCTGTTGGTCTTAGTTTTAATTTTTCTTCTTCAGGTGCAAATTTATTTATCAAATATGTTTCGCTAATCTCACTTACTAAGGCTTCATCATTCATCTCAATTCCTAACCGATGAAGTACTAAATAGATTAAAGTTAAAGTTGTGAGTCTTTGTTGACCATCAATTATTGTTAGTTCTTTAATTCTTGAAGAAGTATAAACGTCATCGTGAACATAAACAACGCTACCAATAAAGTGAACATTTGATTTTTCTGATGTTCCTATTTCAAGAATATCATCTAAAAGTTGTTTGCATTGACTTGTTGACCAATCATAATTTCTTTGATAAACAGGAATTACAAATTGTGTTTTATTAGAAGATAAAAAGTCCTCAACTTTTGTTTCATTTGCTTTCATTCAATACTGTTTTTTTTCGTTTTGTTCGGTTTTCCTTAATGACGCCCAACGTTTGGTATAAAATTAGTGCGTAAAAGTAAGGGTATTTTTCCGCAGGAAAAATCCCTTAGTAAATATACACAAACCAATGAATTAAAGCCTTTTTTAAGCATTAAATTTATACGGTGTTACAAACTGTTTCTTGTATTTAATTCAGCTGAGAATTTTCCGTTATATTTATTTAAATAATCACAAACTTAGTCGGTTAGCGATATTTTGATTAATATTCCCAGCCCTAAATATTTCCGATTGAGATTTTCAAAGTCCGTTATCATTTTGAGAATTATCCGTTGTGATTTTCGGTCGGCTATTTTCTCAATAAAACCGTAATGATTTTCCTGATTTTTATAGTTTGTAACGGTTTGGCTAAGAATTGTTACGGAATAAAACAGCTCTTATTGTCCACTATTAATTATTTTATAAATATACACTTACCCCCGGATTAAGCCAAAAAACCGTAATAATTTTTAGCCTTTGTTAGCTGCTGGCAGTCTGAATGTAATTATTTTTCTTTCTATAAGTTCAGTTATTGATAGTTGTAATCCATTTTGGTCTATAAGTGTCATATTAAAAGAAGGTGAAATTGGAGTCACAAAAGAAATATTTTCTCCATCATCATGTAAATCAATTCCAGTTGAACAAATGCCAAAAACTCTTCCATCTTTGTCAAAAACGGGTCCTCCACTTCCTCCACTCTTAATCTGAATCGAAGTTTGATAGCAAGCGTTTTTAAGTAAGGAAAACCCATTAATATGTATTTCTTTACACATTCCTAGGTAAAATTCAGGATTAAAATTTGCCTTGATATTATCTTTAATCATTTCAAGTCTGGTATTGGCAAATCCATAAGTCGCTAATTTATCACCAATTTGAGGTGAATTATTAGTCAAAATTAAAGAATCACTTGCAATCAAATTTTTATCCTTGTCAACTAATCCTTCTGGAATGAGATATGCAATATCATAGTTATTTGCAACAGTCACATTAAGAATACGTCTAATAGTGAATTCTTTATTAGGAAAAAAATGAACTACTCTTAAATTATGAAATAGTTTATTGTCTTTATCAAAAACATTATGCTTAGCAGTTATTAAAATTCCTTGATTTGAAACATAGAAAGATGTGCCAATAAAAAAAGTAGAGCCGTTTGATTTGTCTGATGCAACTAGTGGAACGATAGCCGTGGTTTTGTCCGAAGCTTCATTTTTTGAATTGAAAAAGTATGTAGCTTTCTTAGTCATATGCTTGCAGCTAACGGTTTGGCTATGCTTAGTTGCGACAATTTAGCACTTAACTTTCTAAGTGCAAAACCAACTTGAAAAAATCGGAGATTTTTCCAAAGTAGCACAGAACTAAGCAATTAAGTATAGCCGTTGTTGGCAACTGGGCTTATTCCCATATTTTTTTTGTCAGTTCATAGAGCAGCAAATGTCTTTCTTCAATTTCAGTTTTTCCATAAGTAGCATATGCTTTAAAATTCAAATTATTGTCTTTTATAAATTTTGCAAAAGTTACTTTTTTATGATACATATCTGGAAGTAAAGTTCTTGCATAGTATGTTCCCACAACATTATAAGTTTTAAGTTTTTCTGAATATAATTCATCTCCTGAAGATTGATTGTCTTTACCTTTTAGTAGTAATAATCCTCCAAGTCTATTTCTTTGAAAGTTAAACTCCTCTTCATCCTCAAATAACAATAGATTGTCTTCGTGATTGGTAATAATATGTTCTATATGGTATACATTTCCACCTTGAGATTGAGATACAAGTTGATAATAATTTCCATATTCACTTTCACTTGAGAAATCACTAATATAATGGTCAATACGAGCAAAATAATATCTTAAAAAAGTTCGTCCAAAATCGTTATATCCAACGTTTTTGAAAAATTCATATTTAAATGCTTTATCCAATTTTTCTCTATCGTATTTCTTTTCTACGACAATAGAAAGTTGACTGTCAAAACTCGATTTTGAAAGGTCAATAGACTTGTCTCTTATATCGATAGTTAAAGAAATAACATTTGTATTAAATTGATTGGATTTATAACTATTAGTTAAATTAACTAAACTGAAAAATTTGTCAAAATATTTTGGAATTAACTTTAACTTTTCGGTACGCATTTTATCATCAAGTTCAATTGCTGACAATGTCAAAACGAATTGTCCATCCATATCATTTAGTCGATTAAAGTAGATGAATTCATAATCTTTGTGATAAGTTTGATAATATTTGAGCATTTCTACAAATATATCTGAAAAATAAGGTAGTATCTTTTCAACGAAAAATCTTGCCTTTTCTTCGTTGTTTTTTAAACCAATGGTTGGTTCATAATCGTCAAGAAAAATGGTTTTATGGTATCTTGTTTTATCTAACTTACTATATTGCTCTGCATTTTCTGAATATTTGCTTCTAAAATAATACCCGAAAAATTCGTCAATCATCTTTTCTCCATTTCTCTCTATTTTTTCAATTTGTTTTTCCCAAATATCAATGTATACGTCTCTATCAGTAATATCTATTTGGCTTAATATTTTACCTTTTAAAATTTCATACGGTTTTAAAGGAACACCTCTGTCGTTAATAACTTCAAAGACCATTGCAACATCTTTATCTTTATCGATTTCAATTTCGATTAGATATACTCTATGTCTTAAATATGAGATAAATGTTTGAAGTTTGTGAGCAGTTTGAAATTTAGCGTCAAGTTGATTAAAAATGACC
>CAYPHN010000257.1:4565-5187 GCA_964410265.1 uncultured Flavobacteriaceae bacterium
TCTTTCTGAAACTACATTTTCATCTTTTCTATTCTTAAACTCGGTACTATTTTCTAAAACATCTTCCAAAGCATCTTTTCTGTCTTTAAATCCCATCCAAAATGTTTTACCAAATTCAGTTACTCCAACAATTGAATTTTTAAGAGAATCTATTATATGTTGTTCAAGTTTATGTTGAATTGCTAAATGATAAAGTGCGATTGAAACCAAAGTTATAGTTGTTAATATCTGTTGCCAATCAACTATGTACTTTTTGCCTTTGATTAGGTTTGTCATAAAAGTATTTAAGTAATACCATTCTAACTTTTCGGTGCTTTCTTGATTTATTACTTGGTTTGGATTGTATTTTTCAAGGTCAAATCTGTAAAAAATATCTTTTAAAAGAGATGATACAGGTTTGTATTCAAGTTCATCATTCCATTTATATTCTCTTTGGTAGAAATCTACATCGTATTGAATATTATTAAATATTTGACTTATTTTTCTGTCGTAAGGTTTTAATCCCATTTATATTTTTTTGTTTTTTCTGAATTTTGAATGTTTTCTCGGTTTTTCTTGCCTTGTTGCCAACGATTTGGCTATGAATAGTTGCGTAAATTTAGCGAATAAATTGCAAATACAA
>CAYPHN010000258.1:0-5150 GCA_964410265.1 uncultured Flavobacteriaceae bacterium
ATTGTAATCGTATCCATGTTTTTGAAGGAGATATAAGTTTATTAAAAAATAAAAATTACGATGTGATTATAGCAAATATCAATCGCAATATTTTATTGCAAGACATTAGCAACTATGCAAAAAGCTTAAACTATAAAGGTGTTTTATTACTTAGTGGTTTTTACAAAGAAGATATAGACTTAATTAATAATGAAGCTCAAAAATACCAACTGCGATTAGAAAAACAATTAGAAAGAAAGAATTGGATAGGATTAAAATACGTTAAATATTGATATTAAGAATCTTAACTCCCTAAATTTAATCTTATTCACTCTCAAAATTTGATCAAGCGGTATCTTTTTTTAAAGGTATGCGTATCAAAAATACTATTCGATCATATAAAATTAAGGTTTAAGTCAAATTTTTAAGTAATTTTGTAGAAATTTTAGATGATGATGCAAGAAGTATTTATGACAAAAGAAAAAACTCAAGAAGATATTGATGTTTTAGAGCAAGAGGTAAATCAACATGAAATTGTTTTATTCAATGATGATGTTAACACCTTTGAATTTGTAATAAATTCGCTAGTTGATATTTGTGATCATACTTTAGAACAAGCTGAGCAATGTACATTTTTAGTACATTATAAAGGTAAATGTGCTGTAAAAACAGGTGAATATGATAGCTTAAAATCGCCTTGCACACAATTATTAAATCTTGGCCTTAGTGCAGAAATTGTTTAATTTTTACAGTGTTTTCCATACTTCAAACTAAATCTCTTATCCGTTACTTATAACGGAATATTACCGTGTTTTCTTTTAGGGCTATCCACTTTTTTATTTTCTAGCATAGCAAAAGCTTTTATTAATTTTCTTCGTGTGTTCTTTGGCAGAATCACTTCATCAATAAAACCTCTACGGACAGCACGATATGGATGGGCAAATTTCTCGGCATATTCTGCTTCTTTCTCTTTCCATTTTAATTCAGGATCCTTAGCAGCCATAATTTCTTTTCTAAAAATAATTTCAGCGGCACCTTTTGCTCCCATAACAGCAATTTCAGCTGTTGGCCAAGCAAAATTCATATCAGCACCTATATGTTTCGAATTCATCACGTCATAAGCGCCACCATAAGCCTTACGTGTAATAACGGTTATTCGAGGAACCGTTGCCTCACTAAAAGCATATAGTAATTTTGCGCCGTGAATTATTATTCCTCTCCATTCTTGATCTGTACCCGGTAAAAATCCCGGCACATCTTCTAGTACCAATAAGGGAATATTAAATGCATCACAAAAACGAACGAACCTAGCCGCTTTTTTTGAACTATTCACATCTAAAACTCCGGCCAAACTCATGGGTTGATTTGCAACTATTCCAATGCTTTTTCCTGCCAAACGAGCAAATCCAACAACAATATTCTCTGCATAATTCTTATGAATTTCAAAAAATGATGAGTTGTCACATATACCCTGAATCACAAGCCGAATATCATAAGATTTGTTGGCATCTATTGGTAATATATTTTCCAATTCATTTCTAATTTCAGTATCTAGTTTATACGGTAAATCAGGGGCTTTTTCTTGATTGTTTTGTGGCAAATAGCTTAATAACTTTTTAATATCTAATAATCCCTGAACGTCATTGGCCGAAGTTAAATGGGTAACACCCGATTTTGTAGAATGGGTACTTGCTCCTCCCAAATCTTCAGAACTTACTTCTTCATTGGTAACCGTTTTTACCACATTTGGCCCAGTAACAAACATATAACTGGTTTCCTCTATCATCAAAGTAAAATCGGTCATTGCCGGAGAGTAAACCGCACCACCCGCACAAGGCCCCATAATTGCCGATATTTGAGGAATAACTCCTGATGCCTGAACATTTCTATAAAAAATATCGGCATAACCACCTAAAGATCTTACACCTTCCTGAATACGTGCGCCTCCGGAATCATTTAACCCAATTACCGGCGCTCCAACTTTTAACGCATGATCCATTATTTTACATATTTTCTCTGCATGTGTTTCTGACAAGGAACCTCCAAAAACCGTAAAATCCTGTGCAAAAACATAAACCAGTCTGTTGTTAATAGTACCATAACCTGTTATTACCCCATCACCAAAAAACTGTTGCTTATCCATACCAAAGTCAGTTGTGCGATGTGTAACTAACATACCCATTTCTTCAAAAGAACCTTCATCCATTAAAATTTCTATCCGCTCACGAGCGGTTAATTTTTTCTTTTGATGTTGTTTTTTTATTCGTTCAATACCTCCACCGAGTTTGGCTTCGGCGATTTGTTGTGATAATTTTTTTTGGTTTGAATTCATCATTAATCTGTTTCGAGTTTGTGGTTTCGTGTTTCCTTAATTAACAATAACAAAATAATTTTTTAGACTTTCGACTTTTAGACTTTCGACTTAACTCGGTACTCTTAATTTTTTTTGTTCTTCTAAATATAATTTCAATGCCAATAAAGCCGCTACTTTTGCCTCTTCATTCTGTTCTGATTTTAAACTTTTTAAAGTGTAATATTTTTTTACAAAATGGGTGTCAAAATTCCCTGACCGAAAAGCAGGGTGCTCACAAACAAATTTACCGAAAGACAAAGTAGTCTTTACTCCTTCAATTTTATAGTTGTCAATAGCACTGATCATGGTTTGTATTGCCTCCATACGGTTTTTACCATAAGCAACTAACTTGGAGATCATGGGGTCATAATAAATAGGTATTTCCATACCTTCTTCATAGCCATCATCTAATCTTATATTTTTCCCTTTCGGAATTTTATAGGTTAATAATTTACCCACATTGGGCATAAAATCATTCAGTGAATCTTCAGCATAAACTCTAAGTTCAATGGCGTGGCCGTTCATTTTTATATCTTCTTGTTGCATGGCTAAAATCTCACCTCTAGCCACTTTAATTTGCTGTTCAACCAAGTCAATTCCAGTAATATATTCTGTTACTGGATGTTCAACTTGTAGGCGTGTATTCATTTCTAAAAAATAAAAATTCATATTACTATCTATTAAAAATTCAACCGTGCCAACTCCAACATAATCACAAGATCGAGCTACATTAACCGCAGCTTTTCCCATTTTATCTCTCATTTCGGATGTTAAGATGGTCGAAGGTGCTTCCTCAATTACTTTTTGATGCCGGCGCTGTATGCTACATTCTCTTTCAAATAGATGAATTACATTGCCGTGTGAATCGGCCAAAATTTGAATTTCAACATGACGTGGAGAAGTAACATATTTTTCTATAAAAACGGATCCATCACCAAATGCTGATGTTGCTTCACTTACAGCTCTATTCATTTGTGAGACAAATTCTTCAGAATTTTCTACAATTCGCATACCTTTTCCTCCGCCGCCAGCAGCAGCTTTTATCAAAATAGGAAAACCAATTTCTTTAGCTGTAATTTTTGCTTCATCAATATCAATTATAGCGTGATCTACCCCTGGAACCATGGGTATATTATAATTTTTAACCGCTTCTTTAGCAGCTAACTTATTGCCCATCATTTTTATAGATTTTGATTTCGGACCAATAAAAATAATATTATTGCGCTCTACTGCTTCCGCGAAAGCGGCATTTTCACTCAAAAAACCATAACCCGGATGGATACCATCTACTTGCAAATTTTTAGCTACTTTAATTATATTATCTCCTAACAAGTAGGATTGATTTGATGGGTTCTCACCAATATTTACCGCTTCATCAGCAAATTTTACATGAGGAGCACTACGATCAATATTCGAATAAACGGCAACTGTTTTAATGCCCATTTTTTTTACAGTTCTCATTATTCGCAAAGCAATTTCACCACGATTGGCAATCAGTATTTTTTTCATATGTAACGGTTTGAATTATTCAAATTCAATTAACAACTTACTTTTTTCAACTGTTTCGCCAATTTTTACTGAAACAGATTTTATAACTGCATCTTTAGGGCTAATCAATGCATTTTCCATTTTCATTGCTTCCAACACCAGTAATATATCTCCTTCTTTGACTTTATCTCCTTTTTTCACAACTACGTCTAAAATTATACCAGGCATAGGTGCTTTTACAAAGTTCATTTTTTTTGCGAGCCCTAAAGTATAGCCCATATCCTGAATTAATTTATCTAACTCATTTTCGATTTTAATTTGATAAGTAGTTGCGTTTATTTTTATAATATAGGTCTTGTCCAGGAAATTACCCTCTACCAGTTCCGCATTAAAAGATTTATTGTTATGTAAAATATGAAAGTTTTGCCCGCTTTTTGAGGTTACATCTAATTGAATGGACTGCTGTTGGTTCAAACCAAATATTAAAGATTTATTTACCTTAACCTTAAACTTATTTCCCATTTAATTTCTATTAAAATTTAGCTAAAGATAAATAATTATTAATTGAAACTAAATGATGTAAATCATATCAAAATTAATTCATAATTCATTGCTTTATATTGATAACACTAAGTGTAATGTTGAATGTTGAATTATGAATATCAATGAGTTAGCGCATTTAAGCGCTACAATATAACTAATTCTAAATCAGCATTGTACAAAAATATAACGGACTATTAATTAAGGTAAATACTTTAAAAAGCTTTTCAATCTTTTACTTCAAAAGTTATATTTGCCGATATAGATACATAATCAGCATCCTTTTCTAAACTCTTAATAAAGTGTACGGTACGAAAATACCAATGACCAGATTTTATAATTTTAATATTAACCTCACCTTTTTCGTTTGTAAGTACTTTATATATATCTATAGGCGTACCATCTTTTGCATTTCCGAATTTATCGTTATAGCTTGCGTATACCGTTTCTCCGGTAACGGGTTTTCCATCAATTAGTAGTTGCATTGATAATTCATCTCCTACTTTAAGTGCATAAGGATTGGTTAATGGCACGAACTCTATTGGGTAGCCAAATACTGTTTTATAATCATCTGAAAGTTTATCTCCTACCTGAAAAATAGCTTTTACATGATTGGAGTATTTTTTCCTTGCCGGATTTAATTCCTCTCCTGATTTTTTGCGTGCTGCGATTACATTTAATAAACCTTCATGTTTCATATTATCAATAAAACGCTCGGGGGTAAAATTGTTAATTCTGGGCAAAGTAGGAACACCAAAAACACGAGTACCTTCTTTACCTGTTTTAATTT
>CAYPHN010000259.1:0-5124 GCA_964410265.1 uncultured Flavobacteriaceae bacterium
TTCCAGAGGCACTGCCACCATCTACTGCTATCGAAAAAGTATAATTATTTTTTTCACAGTTAGTAGGTTGTTTTAATTCAATTCAGTTCAAAAATATTTACTTTCTTACTTTACCTGTAAATACACTTGCTTTTGCGTTATACGGATTTCCTGATGAACGCCTGAGTAATACTACTTGTCCACAATGCCATACTGCATCTTCTATGGGGCCATTGATTTGATTCCAAAAAGGATACTCTGTAGTCTTTCCATCTTTAATAAAGATAATTTTAAACGAATTCAAATCAGTGCTGTTTCTCAAAATATCTGCAGATTTTTTTAAATTTTCAAGGGTTAATTTTCTTTTTTCATTAAAGGTCAATTCAGAAAAATCTGTTTTGCCATTAGGTTTTTGCAAAGTTGCGTTTACAATTACATTGGATAATCCTAATATATGATCTATTGTTTCTCCAGTTGTACGAGCATCATCACCGGGTTTATAATTTAAATCTACATCGCGCAACCCTTCGGTAGCCCAATAATATCTAAATCCTAATCCTTCCACCATTCTGGCAGCGACTGTCCCTTGGTTATAATTTTCTGGGTATTCTGGAATTTCGTAAAAAGGTAAATTCTGATCTTGTGCATACATCATATTTAATATTAAAAAGGAGATTAATAAAATTATATTACTTTTTTTCATTACTATTATTTTTAAAATAAATATTATTTTTCATCATTATTAAATCCATATCTATCAACCAAATAAATTAAAGAGGCCATAGTTGCCGCACCAAGTTCTAATTCTCTTTTATTTATTGTATCAAATTTATCATTAGCAGCGTGATGATAATCAAAATAACGTTGAGAATCAGGACGTAAACCTGCCATCACTATTGTATTATTTTTTAACGGACCAATATCTGCACCACTTCCACCTTTTTCAAAATAATGAATTAAATAAGGTTTAAACAATGGTGCCCAGCTCAGTATTTTTTCAAAATTTGCATCACTGGCATCAATAGAAAATCCTCTAGGCGTAAATCCACCAGAGTCACTTTCTAAAGCAAAAATATGATTTTCATTATTTAATTTTGCTTTTTCCGCATATTTCTTCCCTCCTCTTAATCCGTTTTCTTCATTCATAAACAATACAACTCTAATACTACGTTTTGGTTTAATTTCCAATTTTTTAAACAATCTCAACACTTCCATAGATTGAACAACACCAGCCCCATCATCATGAGAACCATCACCCAAGTCCCATGAATCTAGATGCCCTCCTACTACAATATATTCATCAGGAAATTCACTCCCTGTAATCTCACCTATTACATTGTATGATTGTACATCATCAAATTCTTTGCAATTTTGTTTGAAATAAAATTGAAGATTTTTATTTGCTTTTAATCTTTTACTTAAAATTTCAGCATCATTGGTACTTATTGCAGCTGAAGGAATTCGTTGGTCTATAGGTAAATCACCATAAGTCATATTTCCGGTATGTGGAAAATCATCTAATCTCAAATTCATGGATCGAACAATTACACCAACAGCGCCTAATTTTCCAGCTTCCATTGCTCCTGCATGTCGCTGATTTACAGCGCCTTTATATGCTTCAAAAGAATTTATTAGCGTAGCCTTCATCGGTCTATTAAAGAAAACTATTTTTCCTTTTACCTTATTTTTACCTAAAGATTGTAATTCTTCGAAATTTTGAACCTCAATAATATTTGCTTTTAATCCATTGGTAGGTGTTGCAACAGAGCCACCCAAAGCACAAATGTTAACAGGGGTATGTTCGCCATTAGGATTGGTTTGAAAAAAAGCTTTTTCCTTTTCGCCTCTTACCCATTTTGGTACCATAACTGGTTGTAACCAAACCTTTGTAAATCTCAATTTATCAAGTTCTTGTTTGGTATATATAACTGCTTTTTCGGCATTTAACGAACCCGATAACCTTGGTCCAATTTGATTAGATAAATAATCTAGCCATGCATAACTATACCCATCAGATAAAGACGTATGGTAAATATTCTTAATTATATCTTTATCGTTTTGTGCAAACAAAGTTAAAGTGAACAACAAGTTTAACAATAGTAGTTTTGGTCTCATTTATTTAAAAATTAATAGTTTTATTAAATCATTCAAAATACAACTAAATATAATAGGGTTTTAATATTGTTTCAAAATAATATATTTTGGTAATTCAATAAATATCTTTGGGATTAATTTAGGCATGTATGTTACATTGCATTAAAAATTAATCAATTATATTGCTAAAATTATTCAATTTGGGGAAATTATGATGAAAGATTCTATTGACATATATGAAGAAATATTTTTTTCTAATAAAGAATTTAAAGGTGCCATTGTTGAAAAACATATTAAAAAATATATGGAAATTGATAATATATTTCCTAAAAATCAATCCTTTTTTATCATAATCAACACTAGTAGAAAATCTTATGAATTTGTTAGCCAGAATTTTAATATTGTATTAGGACATGATATTCATAAAATGAAAACCTTAGGCCCCGCTTATTTTTTATCCTTCTTTCATCCCGACGATCTTCCTGTTTGGCTAGATGCATCAAAAGATTTGATGCATTACACATTGAATGAGGTTGATATAAATGATAGAAAAAATATATTGTTTACATATAATTTTCGAATCAAAAATATTAAAAATAAATATCAAAATATTACAGCCCATTTAACTCCCATTGAATTAGACTCTTTAGGCAACCCGGTTATTGCTATTTCACATTATACGGTTGTTGGGGAAGGTGAATTTTCACCAATTATTGGTTCTATTAAAAAATTGAATAAAAATAATGCCTACGAAACACTTTTTTATAAAAATTATTCGCAAGAAGAATTTTCAAATAAATTAAGCAAACGAGAAATCGATATTGTTCAAGAATTAGCCTTAAATTATTCAAGTAAAGATATCGCTAATAGGCTTTATATTAGTCCTCACACAGTGGATCAACATCGAAGAAATATATTAAGAAAATTGCAATTTAAATCTACTGACGAATTGGTTCAGTATTGTAAATCTTACAATTTATTTTAAAATACTCAAATTGAGTATTTTAAAATATGCCTCTTTATACTATATTTGGATTAATAAATATTGCTCTTAATTGAATATTGTTTGTTCCTTTTTTCAATATAGAATTAATGTTTAAAATATTTTGGATTAGACCTCGAATTTTATATTTCGAGGTTTTTTTATGATATCTCCCTTTTAAATAATTATTTAGATGTCTATTTGGTGCCACTTACATACTATGAAATTCAATCAAGTTGGCTTCATAATATTGTGCCCCTAATTTTGTTAGTAAATTGTTGATCACATTTACATCTCCATCTACTGCCAAAGCCGAATAGCCTATTTTATTTCGTTTACCCAATCTTAAATCTATGATGTTTATATTTTTTGATGCCAGTGCCGATAATAAAATCAAAAGTACTCCAGGTGCATTATTATGTTTTGTCAATATCACTTTTTGACTTAATGCTAATTTAAGTTCTACACCATCCATTTCTAACAAATAAACACCTTCATTATAGTAATTTGGCATATCAGAATTTTCTTTATAAGTCAAGCTTCGAAATATTTCCTTATCTGTACCATTAATAAAGTCGATGGCATTTTTAACATTGCCATTGTCTTCTTCCAATGTAATAAAAGCAACTGCTGTACCATCATTATTTGATTTTAACCTGGCAGTTTCTACATTAACTCCTTCAGAAGCCAGAGAGTTAAATAAGGACGAAATTACTCCAGGCATATCCAAATGCTCCGAAAAAAGACCTTTAACTTTATCCGTTTCCGCTTTTGGCTTTTCATTACTAACGGTAATTGATTTATCTCCTTTTCTTATCCTTATTGCATTATAGTCACCCATACCGGTGGCATTTTTATATATATCCAAAAATTCAGTAAATGTTCCTCCAAAGGAAAAATCAGGAATAACCCTTCTTTTGCTGTCTGAAAACCTTTGATTCAACATTTCAATACCTTTATTTAAAATAGTATATTTTACCTTTAAATCATGATTGTCAAAAATGGTTCTCTTTTCAGGAATTAACTTGGAGTAACTTACATACTGTTCGTAACCAGCTTTGTATACATAGGCCAAGCTTTCTTTAAAGTTTACACCGTAATATTTTACATGATGGGTATCTGTTCCAATACAAATTGGTATTTGTAATTCATAAGCTCTTTTTAAAATATTTTTGGTAGGGTATACGCCAACACCTTTAAAATCACCAGCCATGTTAACATCTAAAGCCAAATTTCTATCGGCGATTATCTCCAATAAAGTTCTAAATTTATTTGCTAAAGGGTGTGCACTAGTTTCAAAATTTTGGAGTACTTCAGGTACTTCGACATTTAATTTAGGCAAATCAATATGCCCAATAACCTGAATCATATCTCCAAAACTCTCAATCATTTCAATCATTTCATTGAAATAACCATTCCAATATGCTTCTAAATTTCCACGTAGTTGTAATAACTCCATGGCTTCTTCTTTTGAACCATCATAAGGTAAACCTTCCGGAGCAAAATGAACTGAGCCAATTACAAAGTCGGCATCTGCCGCTTGAAATATTTTCGACCTACTCCACTCTAGACCTAAATCTGTACCCATCCATTCTAATTCAACTCCGTATTTAATATTTATTTGCCCTTCATATTTAATGCGTAAATTCGCTATTCTTTTAGGGTAATTTATATAAGATCTATTACCTCTAATAAACTTAACATTTGTATATTTTTCAGCTGCATATCTAAAACTTGTCAACCTTGGTGAATGGATAATAAAAGTTATACTCGGGTGATTTGCTGCAATTGCCTTATCTACAATGTCTTCCAGCTTGTCTATACCATGTTTTACATGATCATTTTCAGTACCTGTGTGAATACCATGTGTTTCCCATATAAAATCGTTGAATTTTTTCATTTTTTAAATTAGTAATTAATGTTAGTAGCAATGGCAAAATTAAGGATTGCTTTTCTTTTTTTTCATCAAAAACATATTAATTTTAATTTATTAATAAACATTATTTGTTTTTATTAATTTATTATTAGCCCATTAAATATTGTTATTTAGAAAATTATATAAAAAATAA
>CAYPHN010000260.1:0-5119 GCA_964410265.1 uncultured Flavobacteriaceae bacterium
TAATAGATACCTTAAACCAAACCAACTACAGTTTTAGCTTTTTCTTTGCAGATACACCTCAGGGTACGTTTTATAATTTGATAGTAGGTAAAACACCTACAGGAGAAGCCCAAGAGCCTTATGTATTAAAATACACTTGCAACCAAGACCAACTAGAAACTTATTTAAACAACAACAAAAATTTTGCTTATTTTATTGGAACAATAGCCTTGCATAAATACACAGATTATTTTAAGAGTGGTTATTTTAATAAAGGCAATGTTAATTGTCCACCTACCTTTGATGAAGTTGGAGATCCGATACCTTGTGATGATATTACGGTAAATGGCGGAAACAGTACAGTTGGTGGTGGAAATACAGAAAATGGAAATTATGGAAGTCCTGGAGATTATGGCGGGAGTGACGATTCAAGTGGTGGAGATCCTAACGGTGGAGATTCTGATGGTGGAGATTCTGATGGTGGAGATTCTGATGGTGGAGATTCTGGCGAAGGAGGTAATGGCACTGGTAGTTCAAGCCCTTGTTTAAGGTGGTTATCTGCTACAGAATTTGTTATTTGGGGTGATTGTTTAAAATATTTTGATCCAGAAAAATTAAATAAAGGTAATGTTTGCCCAGAGTGCCCAAATCCAGATGGCGGTATTGGAGTAAACACAACATCAACAGCAAATTCTATAAACTCAATTTTAGGAGGTACATTAAACAGCGCTCAATTAAGTTGGTTATCTGACCTTAGTAACTTTGAAAAAGTAGCTGCTATTAAGGCTTTTTTGAAACAAAATACTAATAAGGAAGCTAAGGATTTTGTAAGAGCATCAATAGAAACGATGATGGATGGTGGTGAAGCAGATTTTAATAATGAAATTCTTAAAGACAAATCATTTATCGGGACGAAAGCAGATTGTGTTTTAAACGCCTTAATATCTAAAGGAAACAATATTTTTAAAAAGACATCCCAAGCTTTTACTGGAGGAAGAAGTAAATTTAAACTGAAGTTCACAACTTATAATGACCCTGCAGATCAGGCTGATGCAAGAACAGGAATACCTGAATCAGGTAGCACCATAATTACTGTTAAATTTAACTTATTTGTAATGCAGAGTAATTATTCAATTGATTTAGCTGGCACCATACTTCATGAAACTATTCATGCGGAATTACACCGTATTAAACTATCAAATAATGCGGAGCCAAATTCTTTACCAGCTGACCAATACAACTGGTATCTAGATTTATGGACTTTTCATGAAGGTTCTTATGAAGATGAAAATGGAATAGCTACTGAAGCTGAACACGATTTTATGTCCAACTATTTTATCAATCCAATTGCTTCGGGATTAAGAGAGTTTGATGACAATACACATCCGTTAGAAAATTATAAATTTTATGCTTGGGAAGGTCTGCAAGATTATGGAAAAAGAAATGGATTCATTACACAAACGGAATTAAGTAATTTAGCTCAATTAAGTAAAACAGTAAGAGATGATATACATACAAACCCTTGTGATTAAAAAAATGCTTCCCTTGTTAAGTGTTTTGATATTTTTTGGTTGTTCTGTACATAAAGATGCCTCAAATATTTTTAAAGATACTTATATGAGTATTCTAAAAAAATCAGTTGTTGATTTTAGGTATATAAAACCACCGACATATGAACAGTCTCAAAAAGGAGTAAAAATAAAAAAACAAAAACGTCCAGATACTTTGTCACCGTTAAAAATTTATGTACAAAGAGAACATATTGAAGTAAATTTTGACCAATTAAAGAAAAGGTTAAGTGAATTGCCACCTAGTTTTATTAATAATTTTACGGATAGTATAATTAATTATATACCGGTAAATATAGAGACTTTTTCAAATAATATTTATGAATTTATACCATTTAAAAACCTCGACGAAGTATTTGAAACGGATATACCCTCTCAGTCGGATTTTGGTGGTGTTATACAATTCAGTAAGCTTTTATTAAACAAGAAAGGAGATAAAGCTTTTCTTTTTATTCGTAAAACCCGCCATAGCTTAAATTCTGTAGAAAGTTTATATTTATTGGAAAAACATGACAGAAAATGGAAAAAAGTAAAAAGTTTTGGAATTTCTAGGTCATAAAATTTAAGCTATAAGATGTACCCAATACGCAAAGTTTCCGACTTTGACTCACAATAACAGCTTTAATCAAAAAAAATCCTGAGCAAAGGCTCAGGATTTTTTATTTTTTACAGTATTCTGTAAAAATATGTTAACCTTTTTAATTTTAATAAACAGATATAGATATAAAATTATTAATTTTAAACCGTACTATGAAAAAACTATTTTTAACCAACCAACCAACCAACCAACTTACCAGTCGTGGCGCAAATTACTAATTCATAAAAACTTCATCAAGTTTTTATCTATTTTTATATTTTTCTCAATTATTGTTACCAGTTGTAATGAAGAAGATATAATAGAATTAGAATCCACAGCAGGAGCAAAAAGTCTATTTACATTAAAAATGGTAAAACTTTCAGAAATACCAGATATTAATGAATTTTTAGAATCTAAAACAAAAGGTATTTTTTACAAAAAAAGCATAGATAAAAATGGTGCTATTTTTGATCAAGAAAATATAATGGAAGTTATCGATACTATGAGTTTTAAAAATTATTCATTTCGTTTTACTTTTCCAGATACACCAACAGGTACTTTTTACAATTTAATTGTTGGAAAAACGACATCTGGTGAAAAAATAGAACCAATTGTTTTAAAGTTTGTATCTGATTCATTAGAAATAGACACTTTTATTGCAGGTAATTCTTATTTTGATAATTTCACAGGAAATATATATGTTCATAAATACACCGATTATTTTAAAAACGGTAATTTTTATAAAAGCGATACTGCTCCTTGTGAAAATTTTGATGCAAATGGCGACCCCATACCATGTGATATCATACAAGTTGAATCTGGTGGTCAAAATTCAGGCGGTGGTGGTAGTTCTAAGGGAGGATCAGGTCAAGCAGTTTCAAGCCCAGGTGCAGCTGGTGGTAGAACGTTTGGAGGCAATGGAGGCTATACTTTAGAGTTGGTAAAAATAAAAAGTCCCAGATTTTTTAAGTCAATTAAAACAAAACTAAAATCTACTACAATAACATTATCTAAGGGTAATACAAGTAATTGCGCCGATTGTCCAACAAAATCAGAAGGTATTGTTGGGGTGAATAGCCCTGATTATATTATTAATAATCTTATAGGAAGAGCTAAATGTGTTTATGAAAAGCTAGAAGATACAAATGGTAATCTATTTAAGAAGACAATAGGGAAGTTTATTAATGACCCGAAATATAACTTAATCCTAAAACATGGTAATTGTACTACTTCTGACAACGCATGTATTACAGGAGGAGATGATATTGCAATTACTGGAGAGGTTACCATTATTATTGAAAATAATTATCAGGCAGCTTTAGAGATGGCAGCGACCATTTTACACGAAGGTATTCATGCGGAAATATATAGGTATGTAGCAAGACATGAACAAGGAATTGATCTTGAAAACAGACAACTTTTATTTGATTATTTTGCTGCTTTAAATGGGAAAAGTGGAGAAGCTCAACATCAATATATGGCAGATACTTATGTTAAGCCAATTGCAATTGCAATTAGAACTCTTGATAACGACAAATATCCAATAGATTATTATATGGCATTTGGTTGGGATGGTCTTGCTAGATATGCTTATACAGGGTATTATGATGAAGGTGTTTGGAAAGAATTAAATGATGATCCAGAATATAATGCCTCTTTTGCGAAGCAAAAAACTGTATTAGATAATACAAACTTCACATGTAATTAGAAACAGTATTATTATGAGAAATTTAGCTTTTATTTTTTTAATTTCATTATTTTCATGTAATAATTATGACTTAAAAACAGAAAATAATAAATATCAAATTGTTTCAATACTATTTAACGAATTGGCTAAGCCAATTGAACCTTTTTTTCCTCCAATGTACCCAGGTAAATCCTTTACGCTACAGGATTCAATTGCAATTAAATTACAGATTGAGAGATCAAAAAATGAATTGAAAAAAAAGAAGTTCATAATCGCTGTTGTTCCCGTATTTAATAACTTTTTGTTAAAAAAAAATAAACAAAATTTAAAGTTTGTTGAATATAATAATTTGCTTTCTGAATTAGGCTCTATTAAAACTGAAGAATTTCTAGATATTAAAAAAATTAATTCAACTAGAAATGATTCTATTATTACTTTTAATGAAAATTTATTAAGTATAAATAGTAATGAATATAATAAATTTGATTATTTAATTTCTTTTTCACATGTTGTATTTAATCAAGATTATAATAAATCGGTTGTTATTATTTCTGGGTCAAGAAGTAAATTAGCTGGAGAAACAATATTATACTATTTAATTAAAGTTGACAACAAGTGGGAAATTTATAAAAAACACACACTTGAAATTTCATAAGATTTTAAAGAAGAAAATCAAATTTCATTTACATTTGATTTGGCAGTTCAAAATTTTGAAGATAAGAAAGCAACAAAGGCGAGTACCATGGAAGGGGTAGATCTCAATGAGATTGAAATAGTTGGTCTTGAAGAGATTAAGCCAGATTATACGCTTAACAAAACGATTCACCATACCTTGGAAGATGAGTTTGCGACCGAAATAGGTCAATTAAAATCTTTGCCTGTTGAAGAAAAGGAAATTGATGAAAATTTAAATTTTGATTAAAAGTTAGAAAAAACAAAGGTATTGTCAATAAAGTTTCTCATATTATAGACAATGAAGAGGTATCACCTTTGAATTTAACCATATCAGAATTAAAAAATAGAGCCGATGATAGAAGGAATAAAATGAAAGAATTTAATTATAAATTTGTCAATAAAATGAATCAGAATATTGATGAAATAGAAAGCATACCTGCATACAAAAGAATGGGCGTAGATTTAAATGAAGCCGATTTATCATCTGAAATAGATTCAAATAAATCAAGAACGACATTGGGAGTTGATGAAAACGATGAAATTCAACTTCGCTCCAATAATTCATTTTTACATGATAATGTATTATACTGAAATAGGTTGACCTTTTTTAAGGTTTAATTTCTCATCTAAAAG
>CAYPHN010000261.1:0-5119 GCA_964410265.1 uncultured Flavobacteriaceae bacterium
ATAAGGAATCAATTCTTAAAAAAATTGGTTTACCGTGTTTTGTTAAACCAAATAAAGGAGGGTCTAGTTTTGGAGTAAGTAAAGTAAAACATAAAAATGATTTGATGCAAGCCATTGAAAATGCCTTTAAAGAGGATCATGAAATTTTAATTGAAGAATTTTTAGATGGCATAGAAATTTCAGTTGGTGTGATTCAATTTAATGGAAAAATAAAAGTATTGCCAATTACTGAAATTGTATCTGAAAATGAATTTTTTGACTATGAGGCAAAATATTTAGGGCAATCTCAAGAAATTACTCCAGCGAGAATTACTGAAATACAAGAAAAAAATGTGATAAAGATATCAAAAAAAATATATAATCATCTAAATCTTAGTGGATTATCAAGATCTGATTTTATTATTGTTGGCGATACTCCCTACTTTATTGAAATGAATATGGTACCAGGAATCACAACAGAAAGTATTTTACCCAAACAAGCGAAAGCAGCTGGAATAGGCTTGAAGGAATTGTTTGGCAATGCTATAGAGATTGCGATCTCAAATTAAGAATAAGAATTTATTTGTAAATTAGTTCCATTAAGTATTAGAATTATAACCTCAAACCTATGAAACGAGCTGTTTTCCCAGGATCATTTGATCCTTTAACTCTAGGTCACAAAGACATAATAGACAGAGCCTTACCTTTATTTGATGAAATTATTATTGCCATTGGTATAAACTCATCAAAACAATATATGTTTAGTTTAGAGCAAAGAATTTCATTTATCAAAGAAACATATAAGTCCAATGATAAAATTAAAGTAGAAACCTATCAAGGTCTAACCATTACATTTTGTCAAAAAGTTAAAAGTGACTTTATTTTAAGAGGATTGAGAAACCCGGCCGATTTCGAATTTGAAAAAGCCATTGCCCATACCAATAGAAAAATGTCTAAAATTGAAACTGTTTTTTTATTAACCAGTGCTGACACTTCGTATATTAGTTCGAGTATTGTTCGTGATATATTAAAAAATAAAGGTGATGTTTCTCGTTTTGTACCAAAAGCAGTGATTCAGTAAAATAAAAAAAAACCTATATTTTCTTTGCTTAAGTTCTAAATTAAAGACTTAACCATTTTTTTATCATCCATTACAAATCCATTACCTATATCGGTAACCAAAGCACCCATACTTTGAAATCCCATTTTCTCGTATGCTTCAATCGAATTTTTGTTTTCTTTGTTTACCGTTAAAGCAATTGAGATTAAGTTTAATTGCATTGCTTTTTGCAATACAAAATTCATCATAAATTTTCCAACACCTTTTCCTCTATATTTTTTTAGGACATATATTTTACTTAAAAATAAAGATGCTTCTCTTTTAATAAATGAAAAATACCCAACAGAAATATCATCAATATATACTTGAAAATATTGATATCCATCATTTATTTGATTTTTTATTGCAACGGCAGATTGAAATTTATCTAACATATATGCAACTTGATTGGGGCCAATAATTGGAGTGTAATGTTCTTCCCAAATTTCTTTTGCTAAATCTTCAATCTTTCTAAAATCTTCTTTGTTGTTAGCAAGTTTTATCTGTAACATTGTTTTTAGTTTCGTTTGAATTAGCTTCTGTAATACAGGCCTTTACAGAATGGTAGATATGTATTTCAAACACTTCATGATTCTGTTTAAGAGGTTATCTCATTATTATTTAAAAACCCAGTTACATTTTTTTCTATTCGTTCCAATATTTTATCGGTATTTGCTTTAACAAATTGTTCTCCAGTTATATTCTCATACAACTCGATATAACGATTTGAAATCTCTTCAATTTTTGCCTCGGTCATTTCTGGAATTTGCTGACCATCTAATCCTTGAAATCCTTTTTCAATCAACCATTGTCTAACAAATTCTTTCGATAATTGTTTTTGCAATGCATTATTATTTTGTCTTTCCTGATAACCATCGGCATAAAAATAACGGGAAGAATCTGGCGTGTGAATTTCATCGATCAAAACTATCTTACCATCGGGTGTTTTTCCAAACTCATATTTGGTATCTACCAAAAGTAAATTCCTTTTAGCTGCAATTTCGGTTCCTCTTTGAAATAATTTACGGGTATAATCTTCTAAAACCAAATAATCATCTTCATGTACAATTCCTTCCGAGATAATTGCCTCTCTTGAAATATCTTCATCATGTAAACCATTTTCAGCTTTTGTTGATGGCGTAATTATAGGTTGTGGAAATATATCATTTTCTTTCATACCATCAGGCATTGCAACACCACATAGTATTCTCTTTCCATCACGATATTCTCTCCATGCATGGCCAGATAAATAACCTCTAATTACCATTTCAACTTTAAATGGTGAAGCCAAATAACCAATTGCCACATTAGGATCCGGACAAGCCAATAACCAATTGGGCACAATATCTTTTGTTGCATGAAGCATAAATTCGGCAATTTGATTCAATATTTGCCCTTTAAACGGAATTTGTTTTGGCATAATTACATCAAAAGCAGATAGCCTGTCACTTGCAATCATAACCAATAAGTTATCATTAATATTATATACTTCTCTAACTTTTCCTTTATAAAGATGTTTTTGTTTTGGAAAATTAAAATTGGTATCGTTTATAGTATTCATATTTAAGTTTATTTGTTGTTTAGTTCATCTGTTTAGGTATTTTAATTATCACCTTAGGACAATTAGTAAAACGACAAACTATTAATTTATTCTATATCAATGCCTTTGTAAGCATTAATAATTTTTTTCACTAATTTGTGTCTAACCACATCATTTTCATCTAAAAAAACCATTTCAATACCTTTTAAATCTTTTAAAGTTAAAATGGCCTCCTTTAATCCTGACACCTGTCTTCTAGGCAAATCTATTTGACCTGGATCACCCGTAATGATAAATTTAGCATTTTTACCCATTCTTGTTAAAAACATTTTCATTTGATTGTGGGTAGTATTTTGCGCTTCATCTAAAATAACAAAAGCACTATCTAAGGTTCTACCACGCATAAATGCCAAAGGGGCAATTTGAATAACGCCTTTTTCGATAAACGATTCTAGTTTTTCATGCGGAATCATATCTCGTAATGCATCATAAAGCGGTTGCATATACGGATCTAATTTGTCTTTTAAATCCCCTGGTAGAAACCCTAAATTTTCTCCAGATTCTACTGCTGGTCTGGTTAAAACAATTCTCTTAACCTCTTTATTTTTTAAGGCCTTTACCGCCAAAGCAACTGCCGTATAAGTTTTACCTGTTCCGGCTGGGCCAACAGCAAAAAGCATATCATTTTTCCCCATTAAATCAACCATTTTTTGTTGATTTATAGTCTGTGCCTTGATATATTTACCATTAACACCGTGCACTAATATATCTTTTTCTTTTATTGAATTTTTAACAGTTTCAACTAAACTTAATATTTGTTCAATACTGTTTTCATCTAACTTATTATATCGATGAAAATATTTTGTCAACATTGCAAAGCGCTTTTCAAATTCATCCATAATTAATGGATTACCAATTATTCTCACTTTATTATCTCTTGCTACTATTTTTAATTTAGGAAAATGCTTTTTAATTAATTCAATATTGCGATTATTAGTTCCAAAAAATTCACTGGCCGCTATTTCTTCAAGTTCAATTACTCTTTCGTTCAAAGGGAAAATATTTAGATTAAAATTTATTTATAAGTTCTTTTTTAATTTATTAATTTGATTAGATTTGTAGAACAAAAATAGTATATTTAAATAAACCCTAAGCAATTAAGCTTTAGTAAATATTTTAAAATAAAAACCCTTTTAAAAAGATATGCCAATAATTACGTTAACGACAGATTTTGGTACTAAAGATCACTTTGTTGGCGCATTAAAAGGCGCAATCTATAAAGAACTAAGCGCAGTAAATATTGTAGATATTTCACATGAGATAACACCGTTTAATATTACTGAAACGGCATATATCTTAAAAAATTCTTATCAAAATTTTCCTGAAGGAACCATTCATATTATCGGAGTTGATTCAGAAATCAGTATTGAAAACAAACCGCTTGCAATTCAACTTGATGGTCAATTCTTTATTTGTACAGATAACGGTATAATTTCTATGATAACCAATGAAATTATACCTGAAAAAATAGTTGAAATTACCATTCAAAATTCTGAAGAAAATAACTTAGCCATTTTAGACATTTTTGTGAAAGTTGCTTGCCATATTGCAAGGGGTGGTATGTTAGACGTTATTGGAAAAAAAATTGAAAAAGTAAAAGAGCTAATTGAAATTCAACCTTTTATCAATACAGAACAAAATCAAATTGTTGGAAGTGTCATTTATATCGATAATTTTGGTAATGTTATTAGCAATATCACGCAAAGTATTTTTAATAATATTGGTAAAGGTCGTCATTTTGAACTTATAGCTAGAAACTATACATTCACCAAAATTTATTCAAAATATAACGAGGTTGTTGATTTTTCTATTCCCGAAGATAAAAGACAAGATGATGGAAAAAGGTTGGCTATTTTTAATTCGGCTAAATTTTTAGAAATATCTATGTACCGAAGTAACCTAGAAACTGTTGGAGGTGCATCGAGTTTACTTGGATTAAATTATCGCGACAATATTACTTTAAGATTTAAATGAATGAATAGCAACACTTCATGTAATTATGAATTATAAATTATGAATGTTGAATTATAAATTAAGTATTTTGAGTGTTAATTGGATAACGCACCTAAGAAAAACTATTCAACGAGCTCTAAATCAGTGTTGTAAAAAATATAACGGACAATTAAATAAACTATTTTTAAATTTGCCCTTAATTTTGAACCTAAATATATGTTTGTAAGAATCGTAAAAATGAGTTTTCACGAAAATAACATTGAAGAATTTTTAAATAATTTTCATCGAGTAAAGAATAAAATAAGGGCTGTACAAGGCTGTCAGTTCTTAGAGCTTTACAGAGATAAAAATAAGGAGCATATTTTTTTTACTTACAGCTATTGGGCATCAGAACAAGATCTAAATAATTATAGAAATTCAGAATTATTTTTAAGTGTTTGGACAAAAACAAAAGCCTTATTTAACGCAAAACCAGAAGCTTGGAGTGT
>CAYPHN010000262.1:0-5106 GCA_964410265.1 uncultured Flavobacteriaceae bacterium
GTGAAACCATATATATGCAAAAGCCGACGGATATTTTAATAATAACTTTAAATAAATATTTAATACATTATCCCTTTCAACCGATATGTCTTCTTTTCGTGATAGCACAATTTTAGAAATTTTTTCTGCTTTCAGGAATTTTAAACACTTATTAATCAAATCAATATAAATTTTTTTTGTTCTATTTCTCTTTTGGAGCAATTTCACCTTACTTTTCAAATCAGGTTCTAAAAAATAATCATTAAGGTTAATACTTTCTATATTGGTAAAACATAATTCACTTTTGTCCATTGGGAAAAATATACCTTTTTCCTGGTTATCAAAAGGCGCAAAAACAAAACCAGATATTTTAAAATCATTGTGGTAATACAATTGATTATCCTTTTGAAAAAAGGTTTTTACTTGATTTTTATTTGGCAATCTATACGAAACAAAGGGCAATTTATTCTTTTTTGCCTCTGTAATCTTTTGGATTAAATTTTGTAGTTCAATTTGCAATTTATTTAACTTTTAAAATTTCATTTTTAATCAGTGTAAAGTTAGTCCAAACCAAAGCATGATTCCCTTTTTCAATAGTTATTAATGTAAATTTCTTATCATCAATTTTTTCTTTTAAAAACAAAGAGTTTTCATAAGGTACTATTCTGTCCTTTTTACCGTGTATAGCAATTATTGATGCTTCACTAACACCCCATTTATCTTCATATCCGGGTAATTCAGTAACATGTTCTAATTTTTCTTTGGAAGCTGCTTGTAAAACTTTTGGCACCAAAGGTCGGGTAAGTTTCCACTTATAAAAATTTAACAGCCAAAACATAGGCTCTAAATCACCTTTAACAGCTCCAGCTAAAATAATTTTATTTTTATAATTTTCAGGAGCAGCCAAAGCTATAGTACCCCCATACGAATAGCCAAGTAAAACAATATTATTAACATCATAATCCTTTAAAACTTCATGCAATACGTCAACTTCTTCCTGAACAGAATTTAATATTTCTCCTGTATTTAAATATCCATAGCCTATTCTGTCATATACAATTATATTGAAGTTTTTATTCAAATCCGTATCCATTAAATACTTTTTAAAATCTAAAGCAGATCCAGGTGACCCATGAACAAAAACTAAAATTGGCAAAGCAGTATCTATTTTTTGCTGCATTTCTAAAACCCGAATATCTTTATCTTTATAATTCAGGTGTTTTATAAATACGGTGGAAGCGTCTTTTTTAAATATTTTGACTATTTTCTTATCTGTTTTCCTGTCGCTAAAACGATAAATACCAACTGTAAGTAGTATCAATAAAATTAGTACAGAAGCTCCAAGTATTTTCATAGCAATCTTTTTCCAACTTTTTTTCATTGAAAAGTTTTATTTCTTTGTCAGAATAATATTGGTAAGCTTACAAAATGAAATTAATTTACCAGCTTCATCTTCCACTCTTATTTCCCACAAATGCGTGGTTTTACCTTTATGAATTATCTTTGCTTTGGCAGTAACTATACCATCTCGTTTACTTTTTACGTGATTGGCGGTAATTTCTATCCCTCTTACTTCTACCAAATTTGAATCCGAAAAATATTGAGATGCCATACTTCCTACACTTTCTGCAAGGGCAATAGTTGCACCTCCATGCAATAATCCCATGGGTTGGTGTACACCAGAATTAACTGGCATAGTAGCCACCATATAGTCGTCTCCAATTTCTGTATATTGTATTTTTAAGGTTTCCATAAGCGTATTCTTTGACATGGAATTCAACTTATTTAATATCTCTTTATGATTCATTTTTTAAATTTAATTAACAAAGTAAAAGTAATACATTTGATTTAAATTGGTAATTTTGCGAAAATTTTCAAATCGAAATTATGATTTATAAAATACGTGTAATATTAAATACCAAAGAAGACGTCATTAGAGATATTGCCATTCATAAATCGGTTACTTTAGAAGATTTACACAATGCCATTACCAATGCTTTCGGGTTTAACGGAAACGAAATGGCTTCGTTTTATCGTTCTGACTCAGAATGGATGCAAGGGGAAGAATTTCCTTTGTTTGACATGAGCGAAGAAGCTAATAAAACAATTCAAATGCGTGATATGTGTATTGAAAATGTGTTAGAAAATAAACATGACAAATTAATTTATGTTTATGATTTTTTTACCATGTGGTCTTTTTATGTAGAAGTAATCGAAACAAATTTTGATGAAAATCAGTTGGAAGTTCCAAGTTTAATTTTTTCTTTAGGAATAGTACCAAATAATGCTCCTGATATTCAGTTTGAAGCTGAAGATTTGTCAATAAAAAGTTTTGATGAAGACAATGGTGAGGGTGATGAGTTTGACGAATTTAACTTCGATAATTTTGATGAATTGACGAATTAATGTGTTAATACGAAAATATTAAATAGCTAATTTACAACTATATAACCATATACATTATCTAATAATATAAGTATTTACACTCTCGTAATTCCTTACAACAAAATTAAAAACTACCTGCAATATTTCCCCCATACATACACAGTTTTTAAACTCTTTATCATGGGTATATTCAATCAGTTCTTTTTTGAGAGTTTCAATATTTGACTTGCTAGAAATATGATCATTTTTCATACAAGTCAGTAAATTATTAATCCTGTTTGGCGAACTTTTTAAGCGTTTGGCCAAAGCGGAGCGCTCTTCTTTTTTGTATTGCTCAACCGATTGTTTACCTAATTGACTTTGAACCATATCCACAAAAGGGAAATTATCTTTAAAAAATTGAGGTCGATAAACCTTCAATTTACCTTCATAACTTTGTTGATCAAAATCCATTGCCCTTATTCGATACTGTACCTGGTCAAAATCATATGTAGGGACTATTACATAATTATACGCTCGCATATCACCAAGTAGTCTCAAGGTACAGCGTTCGTTAAATTTTACAAACTCTTTAGACAAGCGTTGTTTTTCTACTTTTGAAATATCCATCAAACTTTCTTCCATAAACATATCTCCTGGAATACCCAAAACATGTTCTTCTATTAAAGTATCTTTATATACTAGAAAATTAATGTGATTGGGCGATAAAATATCTTCTAATTCAAGTCCGTAAACTCTTGAAGCATCAGCCTTTTTTACATAAATAAAAGTATAATTGTCATTTAATATGTTTCGAATCTTTACTCTAAAAGGTTTAGAATTTCCAAAAGTACAATAGTCTATTTCGTCTACAACTAAGTGTTCTAAAATATCTTCGGTTCCATCACCATGTAAAATATTATACATTCTTTTTAAACTCAAATCTATTTCATTTTGCTCAAATTCAGGGTAATAGACTCTTACCCATAAGGTATCTTTATCATGTTTATCATATACATTTACGGAACCAGAAAATCTTAAAAGGTCGTCATAAAAAATAGGAATCTTAATATTTCTATTATAGGCGGTTAAATAATCATACAGTTCCTTATTGATTGGAAAAGTTGGTTTCTTTTTTGAAATTAATTTTTCTTCCTTCATGATAAACCCATTTGAGGTATTTTTAAATAACTAAATTAATAAACTTTATCTCTTTTACCTAAATTTCATATAATTTTAAATTTTTCGTAACATTTTATTTTTATACACGTCTTATTTTAGACATATAAAATCAAATCTATTGGAAACTATATTATCTATAAAAAACCTCCACAAAAAATTTGGAAGTATTCATGCTGTTAACAACTTATCTTTTGATATTCAAAAAGGAAATGTTTATGGCATTTTAGGCCCCAATGGTAGCGGAAAATCTACAACACTTGGTATTATTTTAAATGTAGTCAACAAAACTTCAGGAGAATTTAGCTGGTTTGGTGGAAAAATATCTACACATGATGCTTTAAAAAAAGTTGGTGCTATTATTGAACGACCAAATTTTTACCCATACATGTCGGCCATAGAAAATTTAAAATTGGTTTGTAAAATAAAAGAAATTCCATATGACAAAATAGAGGATAAACTCAAAGAAGTAAATTTATATGAAAGAAGGAACAGCAAGTTCAAAACCTATTCTTTAGGTATGAAACAAAGGCTGGCAATTGCATCTGCCTTGTTAAATGACCCTGAAATATTAATACTAGATGAGCCCACCAATGGTTTAGACCCTCAAGGAATTCACGAAATTAGAAGTATTATCCAAACAATTGCTGCACAAGGAACAACCATATTGTTAGCTTCTCATTTATTAGATGAAGTTGAAAAAGTTTGTACCCATGTAGTTGTAATTCGAAATGGCATTAAGCTCTATTCAGGTAAAGTTGACCAAATGAGTTCTTCTTTTGGATATATTGAATTACAATGTGTAAACCCAAATAATGAGCTTTTTACAGCACTTAAAAACTATGAAGGTGTCGATGCTGTAAAAGAGGAAAATAATTTAATTTATATAACATTAGATAAAGATATTTCTACTTCCGAAATGAATAAATATTTAATGGATAAAAAGATCATACTTTCTCATTTAGTAAAAAGAAAACCAACATTGGAGGAAAAATTTTTAACCCTAACCAAAAAATAAAACATAATGTTAAGATTACTAAGCATCGAACTCCATAAACTAAAAAATAGTAGAGCTAGCAAAGTATTAATCATTACTTATTTTGCACTACTTACCTCTATCGCCTTGATTGCAACAATAAAATTCGATATTGGCCCCATTAAATTTCATTTAGCAGATCAAGGCATTTTTAATTTCCCTTATATTTGGCATTTCAATACATTTATTACCTCTTTATTTAAATTTTTTTTATTGTTAGTCATAGTCTCTATGATAGCTAATGAATACAGTAACAAAACTTTAAAACAAAATTTAATTGATGGTTTAAGTAAAAAAGAATTTATTCTTAGCAAGTTTTATGCGGTTGCATTATTTGCTCTTGTATCTACTATATTTATTTTTGTTATTTCATTTATATTAGGGTTGATCTATTCAGATTTTAACGAAATATCTATTATATTTTCTGACTTAGAATATCTTTTTGCATTTTTTGTAAAATTAATGGGGTTCTTTTCTTTTGGTTTATTCTTAGGTATGCTTATCAAACGCTCTGCTTTTGCTGTTGGAGCAATGTTAATTTGGTTTTT
>CAYPHN010000263.1:0-5092 GCA_964410265.1 uncultured Flavobacteriaceae bacterium
AACCCGATAACGTTTGTTAAAATATTAAGCTTAACTTATTGACATTGGCCTGCCGGCAGGCAGGTTAACCAAGATCCCGCTGAAAAAAAAAGCGGGATTAGCCTGCCTGCCGGCATAGGCAGGTTCGACTAACTAAAAAATTGAAATTAATTTTTTAGAGTCTCACGAATAAAAACTCATTGCAATCAAATGATTAAAATAAAAAAGATTCTTTTTGGTATTATTAAGTTTTTTTTTATAACTCTATTTATTGGTGTTCTTTTAACTTTTATAATACCGTATATTAGTGATTCTTGTAAAAATAATTCTAATTTAAAAAAATTTGATATCATTATTGTACTTGGAAGTCCAGCTACAGATGAATGTGAGGCTGGAGCAATAATGAAAGATCGGGTTGCAAAAGGAATTGAACTATTAAATTTGGGTGTTGCAAAAAAAATATTATTTACCGGAAGTTCAGTCATCAATAATTGTACAGAAGCGGAAGCTATGGCAGCTTATGCAATTTCAAAAGGTGTTTCTAAAGATCGTATTTTAAAAGAAACTCGAGCTAGAAATACTTATCAAAATGCTTATTACGCTACAGCACAAATGAAAAAACTTAATTTTACTTCGGCTGCAATTGTAACATCTGGGCCTCATATAAAAAGGTCATGTGCTGTTTTTGCTAAGTTTGATATCAATTATTCTATGTTTCCAGCAAATAACCCAGCCAATATATCGAAGCTACAATTATTGTTTTGGAAATTTGGCGAAAGAATGATTTTAACGCATCATATCATTTTTGGGTTTCCCAAAACAAGCAACATTTAATTTAGTTTGTTTCCAAATCAAATTCCAACTAACTTCGCTAATTGAACGATATGATTTGTTAAATCAAAACCATATCTTAATTATTGGCAGATATACAAAAACATACTAACATAATTTAGAATTAATAAAAAAATACAAAAAATGCTATTAAATATTATTTTATATGGAATTGACACATCAAATTTTTGGATTGTAAATTGGTATTATATTACAGGTATAATACTATCATTCACTGGGGTGTTTTTTGGAATTAAGAACTATTATAAAAAGAATAGATCAAACATTGTTATTCCAAATAATGAATCAACAACTAAAATTAACCCTAAAATACAATCCACAATTAACCCAACAAATACAATAAATGTTAATGTAAATACAGAAAAAGAAATAGGTATTGAAAATAAAATTAGCCAAATAGATAATGACCGAGAGAACATTATTGACTCATTGAAATCTAAAATTCAAATTTTATTCATTGATGACGACTCAAAATTTAATGTAGTTAAAATTCTAAAAGATAGTGGATGGAAAAAAACTTATTCAGTAATTGATATAAAAAGTGTTGATATCCCAATTGTTAAAGAATCTAATATCTATTTTGTGGATATTAATGGAGTTGGGAAATTATTAGGCTGTGAATATGAAGGTTTAGACTTAGCTTTAATGCTAAAACAAAAATACCCAAATAAAAAAGTTGTTATTTATTCTGCTAATAAAAAGAATAATGCTTTTCACCAAGCGTGGGACTTATGTGATTATAAATTAGAAAAAAATGCTCTACCATATCAATTTCAAGGATTAGTTGAGCAGTATAGTATCGAATTATTCTCATAGTTTTATGAATACATACAAATTAATAGTTGATATAAACGAGAAAGTTATTTATGGTGATTTTCCTTCTGAATTAAAAAGTTTAATTTCTAAAATAAATTGTAAATCCATTAAATTTGATATACCTTTTAAAGGTAGAAATCAAAATGCAAGAGCTGGTTTTAAAAAAAATGAGAATGGAAAAATATACATATTAACAACTGAAATAAAATATGTAAAAAGTTCTAAATTATTTAGTGAATTACTTAAAATGAGTGTTATTACTCTTAATTCAGTAGTTAATTTCAATCGAAAACTTTCATTAAATCAAAATGAATATGTACAAGAATTAATTCATAATCTAACTTCTTTAAATACATATAATATTCAAGATTTATATTCTTTAATTCCACAACAAATTTTAAGTGACAATATTAATAAACAAAAAAATGTTATTAAGTCTATAATATCAGAAAAACCTAATATCACTGTAGACACATTACTTAAATTAATCAAATACAATTCTGCGATGAAGGTAGAATTCTCTGTCTTTGAAAAAACAGTAATGCGAAACCCAAATGTTCAGAAAATTGAATTTTCAATTAGAAATGTTATTCTTTCAATTCTTCAAATTTTTATAGAGGATTTTGAAAAAAGAAAAATACAAGTTACAGTTGATGCCTGTGCAAAAAGATTACATATCGATTATGATATTTTATTCGTTTCATTATATTATATTTTCGACAATGCACTTAAATACTGTTCGGAAAACTCCTCTTTTAAGGTGATTTTTAAAGAAAAAAGTGAGAATCTATTCTTAGTGATTTTTGAGATGCTATCTTTAAGAATTGAAGACAATGAAATAAATAAAATATGTCAAAAAAAATTTAGAGCCGAGAGTGCTAAATTACTAACTGATGAAGGAAAAGGAATTGGGATGAACAGAGTCTTAAAAACACTAAAACTTAATAATGCTGAATTGGAGATAATCCCTAGAATTACGACAACATCAAAGACCAAAAATAATTTAGTGTTTGAACATAATCAATTTATAATAAAATTTGATCCTACAAGAATTATTTAATTAAGATGTTGAAATTTAATTATGAAATATTCTTTGTACATCTGTCAGCAATGGTTAAAAAAACTCGATTAACTTTATACAAAATATCAAACAGTTGAAAAATTACGGTTTCAAGATCATAACTTTTCATACCCTAAACCGATAATCATACATCCTAACTACTCTTTTTGATGCACCGTATAATTGCGCCATTTCTCAATAGCCAATTGCATATCTTCTGGCATTTCTGAGTTAAAACTCATATATTTTTTTGTAATAGGATGTTCAAAGCCCAAAGTTTTGGCATGTAAAGCTTGTCTTGGTAAAACTTTAAAGCAATTATCAACAAATTGCTTATATTTGGTAAAGGTTGTTCCTTTTAAAATTTTATTTCCGCCATAGCGTTCATCATTAAATAATGTGTGACCAATATATTTAAAATGTGCTCTAATTTGGTGAGTTCTACCGGTTTCTAATTTACATTGCACAAGCGTAACATAACTAAATCTTTCAATAACTTTATAGTGTGTAACGGCATGTTTACCAAAATCTCCTTCCGGAAAAACATCCATTTGCAATCTGTTCTTTAAACTACGCCCAATATTGCCTTCAATGGTTCCTTCCTCTTCTTCTACATTTCCCCAAACCAAAGCCAAATACAGTCTATCCGTTGTACGGTCAAAAAATTGTTTTGCTAAATTTGCCATGGCAAATTCAGTTTTAGCAACTACCAATAAACCACTGGTATCTTTGTCAATTCTATGTACCAAACCTGGTCGTTCATTACTATTTTTAGGCAGGTTTTCAATATGGTAAATTAACCCATTTACCAAAGTACCGCTATAATTTCCGTGACCGGGATGTACCACCATTCCGGCAGGTTTGTTAACTACAATTACCTCATTATCTTCATAAATCAAATCTAAAGGAATGTCTTCGGCTACCAATAAATTTTCATGCGGTGGATGTGCAAGAACTATTCTTACAACATCGTTGGGTTTTATTTTATAATTCGCTTTAACAACGAGATCATTTACCAAAACATTCCCTGCTTTTATGGCTTGTTGAATTTTATTTCGAGTTGCATTCTCAATAAAATTCATTAAAAATTTATCTACACGTAAAGGTTCTTGCCCCTCACTTGCTGTAAAATTATAATGCTCGTATAATTCTTCGTTATTGATTTCTTCTATTTCTTGGCTCATTAATTATTGATACTATCTAATTTCCTATCTTCAAACCCATCTCCCAACACCAAATCTATCAAGGTGTTTTTTGGTAATTTTTCACCTGGTTTAATTGTAACACCTTTATTTTCTAATCCCCTTACTACATCTTTTCCTAAATCAGGAATATACCTTTCTTTGCCAATTCTAAAACCCATAGATCTTAATTGAATAACAACCTGTCTTTTAGTTTGATCAATAACATTGGGAATGGTTACTTTTCTATACCCCGATGGATTCAAGGTTAAATAAATCTTTCGATTTTCTTTTACAAAATCACCCGCTGTTGGGTTTTGTTCGATAACCGATTTTGGTGGAAATTTAGGGTTAAAACTGGCAGAGTCTATAACAACAAAATTTAATTTAACTTTATTTAGTGCTTTTTCAGTATCTTCTAATGATAGTTGTTCAAGGTTTGGAACTTTGATTTGCACATCATGTTTGGTATGATACCCCATCCATTTTGACAAACCAAAAATTAATATGATAACCAAAACTAGTATCATTATAAGCGTTCTTAAAAACTCTTTGCTCTTAATATATTGTATCAAATTCATTGTCAAATTATTTTTTTCAAAACTACATATATTTTTTCATTGTTTAAATACCTATTCACAATGAAAAACAATTCATCTTTATTCTTCTAAACTAATATATACTCAACACATTTAGAAAAAATAGATCTAAGCAAATCTAAACAAAAAAATCAAGTTCTTTTTTGTAAGTTTGTACAGATACAAGTTAGATCAAATGAAAAAAAAAATTGCCATTATCATGGGAGGGTATTCCTCTGAAGTGGAGATCTCTTTACAAAGCGGAAATGTTGTTTATCAAAATTTAGATAAGGCAAAATATGAAGCGTACCCCATACATATATTAAAAAACAAATGGGTTTATGTAGATGAAAACCAAACCGAACACCCTATAAATGTTGGCGATTTCACAACCACTGTAAACGGATATAAAATTAAATTTGATTGTGTTTTTAATGCAATTCATGGTCACCCTGGTGAAGATGGAATTTTTTTGGCATATCTTGAACTTCTCGGTTTAAAACATACTTCGGCGCCATTTTATCAAATGGCAGTTACGTTTAACAAACGCGATACTTTAAGTTTTTTAAAACCTTACGGAATTCATGTTGCTAATTCACATTATATGAATAAAGGCGACGAGATCA
>CAYPHN010000264.1:0-1991 GCA_964410265.1 uncultured Flavobacteriaceae bacterium
TCCTTCAGCCAATCCGCCATCAAGAATCTCATCCCAGCCAATCAATTTTTTTCCTTTGCTATTGATTATTTTTTCTACTCTTTTTACAAAATAACTTTGTAATTCCTCGCCATCCTTTATTCCATTCTTCTTCATAAATTTTTGCACATTCCTATCTCTTTCCCAATAGCCATGATATGCTTCATCTCCACCCATATGTATATAGTTTCCTGGAAATAACTCAGCTATTTCTGAAAAAACCTTATCTATAAATTCATATACTTTTTCATCCGAAGGATTCAAAGTGTTCTCAATCAACATTTCAAATTTTCCACCACCTTGCCAATCTACAAATTTAGATCCCGGAACTACAAAAGTTGGTTTTTTATTTACTGATAACTCAGGATAAGCTGCTAAAACTGCCATGCTATGCCCTGGAACATCTATCTCAGGAACTATGGTTATATTTCTGTCTTTTGCATATTGTACTATTTCTTTTACCTGTTCTTGAGAATAAAAACCACCATAACTGGCTTTCTCCCCATCATTAGGATAAGCTCTGTCGCTCCCATACCTACCGTATCGTTCAACACGCCAAGCACCAATTTCTGTAAGTTTTGGAAAAGATTTTATTTCAATTCTCCAACCTTGATCATCGGTTAAATGCCAATGAAAAACATTGAATTTATACTCAGACATTTTATCTAAATATGACTTTACTTCCTCTACAGTAAAAAAATGACGACTCACATCTAACATCAAGCCTCTCCATGCAAACCTAGGATAATCAACAATTTTACAAGATGCAATCACAATAGGTTTTGATTTAATTCTCTTGGCTGGAAGTAACTGCTTTAAAGTTTGCAAACCATTAAATATTCCTGCTTCATTATTTGCATCTAATACAATATGATTTTCATTTACTTCAAGTTGGTAGCCTTCAATACCCAACAAAGTATCTTGCTTTTCATTCAACTTAATTATTAACGGTTTTGTAGTAGAATTACTCGTTTTAATTCCTAATTTATTTAAGTAATCTTTAAAGTTACCAACATATATATTTGCTTGTTTATTATTCGTATTTAATTCTATTTTTAATTCATCGGTAATTTCAAAACCTGCTTGCAGAGGTTCAAAATGTGCTGGTATAGGAATAATTGTATGAATTTTTATCTTATTATTAACTTCCTTACTCAATTTATTCTCACAAGACATCAATAAGGTACTACCAAATACAATCAGGAATATTTTTTTTAACATCATAATTATTTATTTATAAAATCTATTTATTATTTTATTGGTAGTTTCTTTTAAAACTTCAAAAGCTGTTTCCGCCATTACATTGCCTTTGTTATCAAGAGTTGGATTTACTTCTACAACTTCAAAACAAACAACTTTATCTGTAGCAATAAATGCATTAATAATATTTTTCACCTCTTGTTTATCAAACCCTTTCGAAACAGGTGTTCCGGTACCTTTAGAAATTAGATCACAATCCATACTATCTACATCAAATGATATATAAATCATCTCACATTTATCCAGCTTGCTAATTGCTTCTTGCAAACAAAAATCAAACCCTTTGAATCGCATTTCAGAAACTGTATAATTTTTTATTTTATTATTTTCAATTACAGCTTCTTCTGGTTTCTCAGTATCTCTAACACCAAAAAAAATAATATCATCATGTTTTACTTTTGACCCAATAGTGCCCAAATTTTTTAACTGAATCCAATAATTTTCAGTTTCATCATCAATCTCATTTATTTTAAAATCTAAATTATCTTCATTCAAAGCTGCGGCTAAAGGCATTCCATGAATGTTTCCCGATGGTGAAGTATATGGTGAATGTAAATCGGCATGGGCATCTATCCAAACCACACCCAGTCTATTATTGGGATAAGCTTTTTTTATTCCAGCAATTGATCCTAAAGCCGAAGAATGATCACCTGATAATATAATTGGGAATTTTTTATCCTCTAAATTATAAAACACACTTTCACTCAATCTGG
>CAYPHN010000264.1:2009-5072 GCA_964410265.1 uncultured Flavobacteriaceae bacterium
AAACACTTTTTATTCTTTTTGCAAATGAATAATTTACTTTGTTATATATTGTTTCATTCTCAGTATCTATATCTTCAAAATTATAAATATTAAAATAATCATCTTTTTTATTTATAGCAGCAATTTCAATAGCATCAATACCCATATCAGCTCCACGTGTACCTGCACCTAAATCTGACCTATTTTTAATTATCTGAATACTTTTCATGTGTCTAAATTTTAATTATTATGGTGACACATGCTGCCTCCCTGCCCCAGGTAGGTTCGCTATTAGGCATTCCCTTGTGTGTCAAAATTCGGCATGCTAACATGCTCGTTTCATAATATTATTTTTGAATAACAAAAATACAGTTTTAATCTATATTGTATAAAAAAATAAGCCGCCCATAGGCAGCTTATTCATACATTTAATTATAATTATCTTTCTTCAAAAGTTTTAAATTCTCTAAGCGTATGACCTGTATACAGCTGTCTTGGACGGCCAATAGGTTCTCCATTCAATCTCATCTCTTTCCATTGGGCTATCCAACCCGGTAAACGTCCGATGGCAAACATAACTGTAAACATCTCTACAGGAATACCCAAAGCACGGTATATGATACCTGAATAAAAATCAACATTTGGATATAGTTTTCTAGCCGCAAAATATTCGTCGTTTAAAGCTACCTCTTCTAAGTGTTTTGCAATGGCCAAAACTGGATCTGAAGTTCCTAGATCTTCAAATAGTTCATCAGCCGCTTTTTTAATGATTCTAGCTCGTGGATCAAAATTTTTATACACTCTATGACCAAACCCCATCAAACGGAATGGATCATTTTTATCTTTAGCTTTCGCAATAAATTTTTCAACACCGCCACCATCTTTCTGAATATCTTCTAACATTTCTAAAACAGCTTGATTTGCACCACCATGTAATCTTCCCCAAAGAGCGGAAACTCCTGCTGAGATGGATGCAAATAAACCTGCTTCCGATGAACCAACAATCCTCACGGTAGACGTTGAACAATTTTGTTCATGATCTTCATGTAAAATTAATAATTCATCTAATGCTCTTACAGCAATAGGGTTTAATTTATATACCTCTGTAGGAATTTTAAACATCATTTGCATGATATTCTCAATATAATTCAATGAATTATCGGCATAATTTAATGGCGTTCCTTGATTTTTACTATGTGCCCAAGCTGCTAAGACTGGAAATTTACCCATTAATTTTACAATAGATTCATATAAATCTTCTTTTGAATTAATATTTACTGTTATTGGATTAAAAGCGGTTAAAGCACTAGTTAACGAAGAAACCATTCCCATTGGATGAGCCACCTTAGGAAACCCATCAATAATATCTTTCATCTCTTCATTTAACAAAGAGTGTCTTTTGATATCATTTTCAAATTTAATAAATTCTGATTTTGTTGGTAATTCTCCAAAAATAACTAAATATGCAACTTCTAAAAAGCTTGCATTTTTTGTAAGATCTTCAATGGCATATCCTCTGTATCGTAAAACACCTTCCTCACCATTTAAAAAAGTAATTTTACTCTCACAAGAACCTGTGTTTTTAAATCCTGGGTCTATGGTTATAATTCCGCCTGTTGCTGCTCTAAGTGTCTTAATATCAATGGCTATTTCATTTTCTGTACCTATAACTACAGGAAATTTATACACTTTACCATTAATTTCTAGTTTTGCTATATCCGACATAATTTACTTAATTCTATTTACTATTTTTTTCATTACGAATTTACAAAATAACTACGACTTTTTCAGTATAAAATATCATAACATTGGATACAAAAAAAGCTGAAATAATTTCAGCTTTTTAATTATATATTTCTAGTAATTATTTTATTTTAAATGCATTTAATTGGGGATAATATGCAGTGTCATTTAACTCCTCTTCTATTCTTAATAATTGATTGTATTTTGCCATACGATCACTTCGAGAAGCCGAGCCTGTTTTAATTTGACCCGTATTTAATGCTACTGCCAAATCAGCAATTGTATTGTCTTCAGTTTCACCTGAACGGTGTGACATAACGGATGTATAACCTGCATTATGAGCCATATTTACCGCTGCAATAGTTTCCGTTAATGTACCAATTTGATTTACTTTTATCAAAATAGAATTTGCTATACCATTATTGATGCCTTTTGATAATCTTTCTACATTGGTTACAAACAAATCATCTCCAACCAATTGTATTTTATCGCCAATTTTATCTGTTAAGTATTTCCAGCCGTCCCAATCGTTTTCATCCATTCCATCTTCAATAGAAATGATAGGGTATTTTTCTGCCAATTCAGCCAAATAATCTGCTTGTTCTTCACTTGTTCTAATACTCCCTTTATCACCTTCAAATTTAGTGTAATCATATTTTCCATCGACATAAAATTCCGCAGCAGCGCAATCTAAAGCCAACATAACATCATCACCAGCAGTATAACCTGCCTTTGAAATTGCTTGAATAACTGTATCTAATGCATCTTCAGTACCATTAAAAGTTGGTGCAAAACCTCCTTCATCACCAACAGCAGTATTTAAACCTCTGTCATGTAATATACTTTTTAAATTGTGAAAAATTTCACTTCCCATTTTCATGGCATGTGTAAAATTTTTAGCCTTTACTGGCACAACCATAAATTCTTGAAATGCAATTGGCGCATCAGAATGTGAACCACCATTAACAATATTCATCATTGGCACAGGTAAGGTATTAGCACTTACACCGCCAATATATCTATAAAGAGGTACATTTAATTCATTTGCAGCTGCTTTTGCAACAGCCAAAGAAACCCCTAAAATTGCATTCGCACCTAAATTGGCCTTATTTGGAGTACCATCTAATTCTATCATTACCTGATCTATGGTATTTTGTTCAAAAATAGAATAACCTACCAGCTCTTCAACAATAATATCATTGACATTATTTACTGCTTTAAGTACACCTTTGCCCATATAATCTTTACCCCCATCTCTTAGTTCTACAGCTTCATGCTCACCAGTTGAAGCTCCAGATGGAACCGCCGCTCTTCCTAAAACACCATTATCTGTAATCACAT
>CAYPHN010000265.1:0-5054 GCA_964410265.1 uncultured Flavobacteriaceae bacterium
CGATTACATTTAATAAACCTTCATGTTTCATATTATCAATAAAACGCTCGGGGGGAAAATTGTTAATTCTAGGCAAAGTAGAAACACCAAAAACACCAGTACCTTCTTTACCTGTTTTAATTTTTAAAATTGTTTGATTATTTTCTTCAACCCATGAATCTTTATTTGGATGCATAATTTTTTCACCCGGATTGATCAGTGATACATTTACCATTCTATTTCTGTCAAGAGTAGCTTCACTTTTACCAAATGTTCCATTGTACATGTGGATTAAAGTTGTGGTATTTGGTTCTAGGTAATAACTTTTTAATTTAATAAAAAGATTGTGTGAGCTAAGTACTGTCAAACTAATTATGGCAACAACATACAAGATGCTTTTCTGTTTCATATAAAATGACTTTTATAATTGATAAATTTATTCTAATTAAAATTCTCTATAAGCAGCATCTAAAAACTGATTGGCCTCATCTTCAGAAAATTTTGCTTTCTTATTATCCCAATGTAATGTTTTGTTCGGAAAACGCCCTGCAATAACACCCAACAATATTGTTTCTGTAAGCCTGGCTGCATAAGAGAACGGGGCTGTAGTGGTATCTTTTCCTAAACAAGCGTCTACAAACTGATGGTAATGTTTATTCCCTTCTTTATTATAACTCTCTGTTGGTGTACCTAATTGATCTGATTCTTTAACCAATGACATATCTAACTCTACATATTCCCCGTCAATAATATGTTTTGGAAGTTGCATAAAATGAGGTAATAACAACCTTCCTTTTTCACCAATAAACATGGCTCCTTGACCTGGCAATTTTTCGCCATTTGGTAGTTTTAAGTCTTCATGATCAGCTGGGGCTCCCTTTCCGTCTGACCAAATCCATGTTAATGTATCTGCGGTATACTTAGTTCCGGGGAATTCATAGGTAACAATATTATTTTCAGGAAATCCAAAACCATTAGGTTCTCTACAACTGTTTTTTATAGTTCTCGGAACGTCTAAGGCCAAGGCGTTATATGGCGTATCAAAAATATGTACGCCCATATCACCTAAGGTTCCACAACCATAATCTAAAAATTTTCTCCAGTTACCAGGATGATACACTTTCTCTTTAAAAGGTCTTTTTGCAGCTGTTCCCAGCCAAAGATTCCAATCTAAATTATCAGGTACTGGATCTTTACCTTGCGGTTCTGGTCCGTCATAACCCCAATTTTTTGGTGACCATGCCCTAACTCTTTTTACCTTTCCAATAATTCCTGCTTGAATCAATATGGTGGCCAATTTATAATCATAAAAAGAATGTACTTGGATACCCATTTGGGTTACCAAATTTTTATCTTTTGCCATTTTTCTCATAGCCCTCGCTTCTACAACATGGTGTGTCAAAGGCTTTTGGCAATATACTGGTTTATCCATTTCCATGGCCAACATAGAAGCTGGAGCATGCGTATGATCAGGAGTTGATACGATTACAGCATCAATGTCATTCTTCATTTCTTTCAAAAGAACTCTATAATCTTTGTAAACTACAGCGTTTGGGTGTAATTTTTTTGCTGCCGCCAAGGCATTAGAATCCACATCACAAAGAGCAACAACGTCTACCAATTCATGAGAAGAAATAGAAGCTAAATCTGAACCTCCCATATTACTAACACCAATATGGGCAGTTCTTAAGCGACCATTTTTTGATAAGGCCCAAATAGATGAAGGTAAAAGTGAAGCTAAAGCCAAAGCGCCCGTAGTTTTAAGGAAGTCTCTTTTTTTCATAATGATGTTTTATAATTTTTTAATTTTAATATTTCTAAACCATATTGGACTAGAATGATCTTGAAAACCTATATAGCCAGTTTTAAAAGTACCATAATGTTCACTGGTTTTCCATTTATCTGAGTTCTTTTTTTCATACCATTCTTCAGACCAAGGTACAAAAGATAATACCATTTTACCATTTAACCAATGTTCCACTTTTTCAGGAGTGAATATAATTTTAGAAGAGTTCCATTCACCAAAGGGGTGTAGAATTTTTTCGTTAGGATTAGCGGCATGCATGGCATAATCTGAAGCTGTTTGTTGAAGAGGTTTAAGTTCTTCTGGATTTTCTGTATAACCAAGGCTGGTATTATACTCGGTAAGGTCATGAATATCAGCATAATTTTCATCGTCAATGAGTTGATATTCTGGTGAAATATTTGGTGTACTTGCATTGGGAATATTTTCCTTTAAATGATAAAAAATACCGCTATTTCCACCTTTGGGTAATTTCCATTCAACATAAAGTTCAAAATTGTCAAATTCTTCAAGTCCATAAATAATATCTATCCCTCCTTTATAATCCTGTTCAAGTCCTAATTGTGTATCAAAAGTCAAAGTGCTGTCTTTTACAATCCATCCAGGTGGTAAGGCATCTCCATTATAAGCCCTCCAGCCTTTTGTACTGGTTCCATCAAAGAGGTAAATCCAATCATTTGTTTCACTTTTAGTTTCCTTTGATGAAACATTTGATTCATATGGTAATTTGGTTTTTTGTTTGGTATCAGTATTACATGCATATACCATTAACATGATAATTATAAGTGAAAAAAATTGTTTCATTTTAGATTGAATAAATTCTCCGATTTATAGAGATATGTAGGGTTAAAAATTGTTTTTGATAAAAGTAGTTATAATTTTTCAAAATTATTAAACATGTTAATTATTTTCTTTTTGAAAAAACTTTGGCTTTTACAAGATATATAGTTTCAATTAAAATTAAATAAAACGATGTTTTCATGCACCACTAAAAAACTGATTTCTTCATCAAATTTAGGTATGTTTTAAAATTATTTCCAAAAGAAAAACGAAAAAATCCTCAAAAAAAGAAAAAAGATAGCAAGAACATAAGCACGCCAGTGCTTATCTTGGCTTGCTTATTTCTTTTGATTAAATGAATAATATTTTTTCAATTTGATTAAAATTACTTTCCAAGTCACATACAAAAGTTATTTGAATACAAATTGTGGTTTAAACCACAATTTTAATGGTCATAGCCATATTGAAAATTGAACAGACTTACATTAATAAGTATTCATTTAATTCATAATTAGCTATTATACTTCTTAAAATTCTCAGCTTGCTCTAAAATTTCCTTAAACACTTCATCCCTTGTTATTGGTGGGTAGTCGTTTTCAGCTAAAAGAACAATTAAATCTGCTTTTAATTCGGCTTTTATATCAGATCTTTTACTCCAATCGGTATATCTCGCTTTATCGTCAACAACAATTTTTACTTCTTTTGCTAAATGAATTAATTTGTCTTCAGGATATTCAAATTCATATTTATGTGCAATTGCTTTTAGAATATCATAAAAAGCCTTTTCTTCAAAATCAATTCCCATATCCTTAAACGATTCTTTTTCATCTCTTAAACTATGGTATAGATCAACAATTTCACTAGCAAAATCATCTAAAACATCACTGGTTAAAACATCTTGCTCGTTTCTTTCATTGTACCTATCAACAATAGATCTAAATTTATCAGAAAAATCAATTCCCTTTATTTTATTTACTTTTTTAAGTTCACCAATAGCCTTAGATAACAGCATTTGGAGCAATTTAATTTTGGTATTTGGAAGTTTGATTTTTTCAATTTTAGCCAAGTAGGCTTCGTCAAAAATATCAATCTCACTTTCATGATCTTCACCAAGTTTAAATATTTCTTCAACACCATCACTCAATAAAGCTTCTTTGATCATTTCTCTGACCCTGGCATTCATTTGCGCCGTATCCGGAGCATTGCCTTTGGTTAGTTTAAAGATTATGGATCGGACAGCTAAATAAAAGTGGATGTAATCTCTTTCTTTCGGAACAAATTCTTCACTGTTACATGAAATATCATAAGCCGATTTTAAACGCTTCACCAGGTCCATAAATCTTTTCTCTTGTTTATGGGTTAGTTGAACAAATTCGGCAGCTTTATTTAAACATTCCAATTGTTGGAGTGGCTTTCCGATAAAGTAAAGTGAACTGTCAAACCTGTGGAATAGTTTATTTATTAGATCCAAATGATCTTTTACCACAATAACAGATTGTGCAATATCTTCAAAATTACTTCCATCTATGCTTGAATATTGTTTTAAAGCTTTATTCATCTGCGTTTTGATACCGATATAATCAACTACCAAACCTTTATTCTTGTTCTTAAACTTACGGTTAACCCGTGAAATAGTTTGAATTAAATTGTGTTGCTGTATGGGTTTATCAATATAAATGGTGTCTAAAAACGGAACATCAAAACCGGTTAACCACATATCAACTACAATGGCAATTTTAAAATTAGATTTTTCATTTTTAAACTGGCGGTCTAACTCTTTGCGGTATTCTTTGGTTCCCAACAGATCATATAATTCTTTAGGATCATCTTGATTGCGAGTCATGATCATTTTGATACGTTCTATCGGTTTTATTTCCCTTTTTTCTTTTTCCGTTAGCTCCACATGATGGTCACTAACTTTCACATTTAACCATTCAGGTCGTAAAGCAATAATTTCTTTATACAGATTGTAAGCTATTTCCCTGCTGCTACAAACAAACATGGCTTTACCTTTTACAGTTGCTCCTTCAGAAACTCTTTTTTCATAATGATTTACAAAATCTTTGGCAACTGTATTAATTCTATCCGGATCACCGATAATGGCATTCATGCTGGCTGATGCTTTTTTACTTTCATCTACCTGATATTCACTTGCTCCTTCAGCCACACATTGCCCATAATAATCCTCTATTTCATCTAATTTTGTGTTGTTTAGTATCACTTTTGCTGCTCTACCTTCATATACTAATTTAACAGTAATTTCATCTTTTACAGATTCATTTATGGTATAAGCATCAATAATTTCACCAAATACATCGAGTGTTGCATCAATAGGTGTTCCGGTAAACCCAACATAAGTTGCATTAGGTAAAGAGTCATGTAAATATTTTGCAAAACCAAAAGTTTTTTCAACTCCTTTTTCGGTAATCTTTATCTTTTGATCTAAATTGATCTGGCTTCTATGTGCTTCATCCGAAATGCAGATTACATT